>NZ_JBHYUG010000026.1:0-21449 GCF_042749375.1 Streptomyces sp. NPDC059477
CCCCGCATGCGCGGGGCCGACGATCTGGCTACCCAGGCCGACTTGGACGGCCAGGGAACACCCCCGCATGCGCGGGGCCGACACGACGATCAAGCTGATCACGCTCAATCTCGAAGGAACACCCCCGCATGCGCGGGGCCGACCTCGGTCCTCTGGTAGCTCAGCAGCTCCCGCAGGGAACACCCCCGCATGCGCGGGGCCGACTTCGCGATCTGCGCGATGTGCCGCTCCGTGCCGGGAACACCCCCGCATGCGCGGGGCCGACACTTCCTGACCTGCGCTTCTATCCGGGAGTAGTCCCGTTTTCATTCAGTGGGATCGGGCTGAGGTCCCGGTCAGGGCGTGTCGATGGATGGTGAGTCTGCACAACTGTGTCTAGTCCCCGGCTTGTTGTCGTTTTGGGGCAGCCACGCCAGTCTACGAGGGCTCGGAGCGCGATGTGCCGCCATCGCATGCGGTCCCGGGCGGGCTGGAGGTCACCGGCTGGCATCCTGCTCACCGCGCTGTAGGCCCGTCGCCGGGGAGGCTCGGTCGGGGACATCGCCTTGCGTTTCCCGGCCGGAGAGACCGGGAACTTCGGTCCGTGGTCCCTGGCCGGTTCGGCAGCGGGGGCAGCGGCACGGTGGCCAGCGGTGGGAGACGGTGGTGAGGGGTCCCGGAGCGGGCCGGTAGGTGCGTCGCACGGTGGGGCCGGTGTGCTGGCCGTCCGGGCCGACTCGGTAGGTCTCGATGGTCATGCGGGAGGTGCCGGGTTGGGGCCAGGTGCCGACGTTCACCGCGTCACCGCCCCATCCCGCCCGTCACAGGTGCAGTCCCGTTCGGTGCCGGTCATGACTTCCCCTGGCGGCCGGTGGGTGGGGCGTGGTGGCGTCGGATGAGGACATTCATGTCGGTCACGCGGGACAGGTCGCCGTCGGCCCGGGCCCGCAGGCGGGCGCGGGCCCACGCCGCGCACTGGTCGCAGCCAGGAGGCGCTTGGGATGGGGGCGGGGGGAAGTTCATGCGGAGCGTCGTCCGTCCTTCATGAGGCGTCGCAGACCGATGCCCGTCTCGCAACTGCCCGCGTCATCCGCGCACCGCTCGCACAGAGGGGCGTGGTCCATCAGCGCCTGCAACGCTCGCCGTCCGGTGTGGGCGTGACAGGCGCGGGGGAACCAGCGGCCACCGGCGATGTGCTGGCGCTCGCCGAGATCGACGGCCGTCTCGATCGTCAGGGACTCGCCGCCCCAGATGCACACGCGGCCGGCGGCCCTGTCCTCGTCCAGACCTGGTAACGCGGGCAGAGCCAGGATGTTCAGCACCTCGGGCGGGATCTCTACGGCGGCGGTTCTGCTCATCGACGGTCTCCAGAGGACGGTGCGTGCTTCCTGCCCTGATCGTGCCGCTCTGATCCGTTGCGCGGCATTGTGTGCGGGGCACCTGTGGCGTTACCGGGCCCACACACTGTGTGAACGGAGGGGGAGTACGCTCCACACACCGAGTGAGCCGGGGGCACCTCTTGGAGCCGAACACACTGCTTGACGCGCTGCTCGACGAGGCAGGAATGTCCCGATTGGGACTCGCCACCCGCGTCAACAGCGCGGCAGCAGCACAGGGAACGCAGATGCGCTATGACCACAGCTCCGTCATCCGTTGGCTCAAGGGTCAGCGGCCTCGGGGTCGTACACCAGAACTGATCGCGGACGTCCTCTCGGGGCGTCTCGGTCGGACCGTGAGCCTCGATGACCTCGGTATGGGCGCCCGGTCGGCGCCGCCCCCGGCCGGAACTCCGCTCGGCGGGTTCATCGGCCGGGCGATCGCTCTGTGGCGCGGCGACCACCAGCAGCGCGAGGACGTCCAACGGGCACCCGTCATCACCGGGCTGCCTGCCGTCGGCCCGGTGTGGGAGTGGGAAAATCCGCCTGACGACGTGGACGCATCCAGCCGCGGCACGGTCCGTGTGGGCCTGCCCGACGTCGAGCATCTGCGGATCGCGCGCAGGCACTACGAGCAGATGTACCGGAAGACCGGCGGTGTCGGGACGCGCGGCCGGGTCCTGCGCTTCCTGGCCGAGGACACGACGCCGTTGATGCGCGGCACGTACACGGACGCCACCGGCCGCGAACTGCACCGCGCGGTAGGCGGGTTGGTGGCCATCGCCGGGATCTGCGCCTACGACTCGAACGCGCACGGGCTCGCCCAGCGCTACTACCACCAGGCCCTGAGGCTGGCGAAGGCGTCCGGAGACCGGGCGTTCGGCGGGTACGTGATAGCGCTCCTCGTGAACCACGGCCTCTACCTCGGCGAGCACCGGCAGGCCGTCGCCTTCGCGGAGGCCGGGTTGCGTACCGCCGGCCACGCCATCAGCCCGGCTCTCGCCTGCGACCTGCACGCCATGCAGGCGAAGGCGTACGCCCGCATGGGCGACCGGTCGCCTGCGACCTGCACGCCATGCAGGCGAAGGCGTACGCCCGCATGGGCGACCGGACCGCAGCTCGCCGGGCCATGCAGCAGGCGGAGACCGCATCTGGACAGATCCGCCCGGACGAGGAGCCGGACGAGACCGGGTACGTGCAGCCCGGCCTCCTGGAGACCGCGATGGCCGACACGCTGATGCGGCTCGGAGACACCGGGCCTGCACAGCAGTACGCCGCCGAAGCCGTCGCCGTCCAGACCCACGCCCGCGGCCGGGTCCACCGGCTAGCCACCCTCGCCGACTGCGAGTTGCGTGAAGGAGAAGTCGATCGCGCCGCCGGCACCGCTGCGCACATGCTCGACACGATCGAGGGGATGGAGTCCCACCGGCTCTTCGACCGACTCGCAGGCGTACGTCGCAGCCTCGCCGCCACCCGCAGTACGTCCACGAGGGAGGTGGTCGACCGGATCGACGACACCCTTCGCATCCCGCTGTAGCCATCTGTGATCCGATGGGGCGTACCCCCGGACGAGAGGCAGCAGCGTGTCAGTGTGGCGGAACCTCGGCGAGCGCACCGTCTATGAGAACCGGTGGGTCACCGTGAACATGGCGGATGTCGAGCTGCCCGATGGCCGGCACCTGGACCACACCGTGATCCGGCTGCGCCCGGTCGCCGTGGCCACCGTCGTCAACGAGGCCAACGAGGTCCTGCTTCTGTGGCGCCACCGCTTCATCACCGGGGCGTGGGGCTGGGAGCTTCCCTCAGGTGGCACCGGGGAAGGCGAGGACCCTGCCGCCGCGGCGGCGCGCGAGTTCGAGGAAGAGACCGGGTGGCGCCCCGGGCCGATGCGGCTGCTCCTGGCCGTTGACCCGATGCCGGGCATCTCGACGTCCCACCACCGCGTCTACTGGTCCGACCAGGCAGAGCAGGTACGCACGGTTCCCGAGGACGACTTCGAGTCCGCGCGCCGTGAGTGGGTGCCGTTGGCTCGGGTGCCCGACCTGATCGCGGGCGGTGAGATCCGATCGGCGAACGCCGTTGCCGCCTTGCTGCTGCTTCAACGTCTTCGAATCGGGGCGTGAGGACGAGCGACTGCGCTGCCCCTGGAACGGCAACCCCCCTTGCACTGCCCGCGGTGGGCTGTGCGGCCAGCGGTGGGACCCCGCGCACGCGCGGGAACCGCAGAGCCGACCGAGGCACGCGTGATGTGTCCCGGGGTCGACTTTCGGGCACTGCCCGGGATTTCATGGACGCCGGGACCCGTTGGTTTTCGGCCGTGGGTGGTCGGTAGAGTTCTCAGACCATCGCACAGGAGTGCACACGCGCCGGAAAGCACGCGGCGCATGGTTCGGTTGAGGGAGCGGCACGGTCGATGGAGATGCTCGGGCCGGGGGAACCACAGCGGATCGGCGGCTACCGGCTCCTGGGGCGGCTCGGGGCCGGCGGGATGGGCCAGGTGTATCTCGCCCGCTCGGAGCGCGGCCGGACCGTCGCTGTCAAGGTCGTCCGTGCGGAACTGGCCGCGCAGGACGAGTTCCGGGCCCGTTTCCGGCAGGAGGTGCAGGCCGCGCGCCGGGTCGGCGGCCACTGGACCGCGCCCGTCCTGGACGCAGACACCGAGGCCGCCGTGCCCTGGGTGGCCACCGGGTATGTCGCCGGGCCCAGTCTTCAGCAGGTCGTCGGGCGTGATCACGGGGCGCTGCCGGAGCGGTCGGTGCGGATTCTCGCCGCCGGGCTCGCGCACGCGCTGAAGGACATCCACGCGGCCGGGATGGTCCACCGGGACCTCAAGCCGTCCAATGTGCTGGTCACCATCGACGGACCCCGCGTCATCGACTTCGGCATCGCGCGGGCGCTCGAAACGGTCACCGACGGCGGCGTCACCCGCACCGGCGCGCTGGTCGGCTCGCCCGGGTTCATGGCCCCCGAGCAGGTGCGCGGCGAAGGGGTCACCCCGGCCTGCGACATCTTCTGCCTCGGCTCCGTGCTGGCCTACGCGGCCACCGGCAGCCTCCCCTTCGGCGGCGCCGACAGCGGGGCGCACGCCCTGATGTTCCGTATCGCCCAGGAGGAACCGGACCTCACCGGTGTCCCCGAGGGCATCGCCGATCTGGTCCGTGACTGTCTGCGGAAGGGCCCGGCGGCCCGTCCGTCCCTCGACGACATCCTCGATCGCACCGGCGCCGAGGACACCGTCGCCGACGGCCGTTCCCGCGACCCCTGGCTGCCGGGCGCCCTGGTTGCGCAACTCGGGCGGCACGCGGTGCGGCTGCTGGACACGGAGGACCCCCAGGGACCCCAGGGACCCCAGGGGCCTCAGGGGCCGGGCGGTCCGGAAGGGGCCGGCGCGTCCCCCGAGCACGCCCCCGCCGTCGAGGCGCCTGGCACGGGCGGCCACCCGGACCATCGGCCGACGGCGGTCACGACCCCAGGGACGGTACGTCCGCAGCCGCCCGCCCACCCGGCGTACGGCGCCCCGCCCCAGCCGCACGGACATCCCCAGCAGCCCCAGCCCCGGTACGGCCATCCCCAGCAGCCCTCCGGCTGGCAGACCCCGGCCGGGCCCGGATCCCCGTACCCCCCATACCAGCAGCCCTACGGCTCCACCCCGCCCCAGGGACCGCCCCCGATACCGCACCTCCCCCACCCCGGCGACCCCGACGAGCCGCCCCGCCGCAACGGGCGGGCCACCGCCGCGCTGATCGCCGTGGCGCTGGTGGTCGCCGTCGGGGCGGGCGGCTCGGTGTACGCGTTGATGAGCGGCGGCGACGACGATGCGAGCGGTGGGGGCGGGGGCACCCAGGTTCCTGCGGCCACCGCACCCGTCGCCACCGGCACCTCGCCGCAGCCGTCCCCGTCGTCCTCCACCCCCTCGGACGGGGCGGTCCCCACCGCCTACCTCGGCACCTGGACCACCACCGTCGACAACGCGGACGGCGTGAACACCCGTCGGCTGACCATCCGGCAGGGCGAGGTCGGCGACAGCGTGCTCTCGCTGGTGGCCGAGGGCCCGGCGGGCAGCGGCACCTATCACTGCGAGTTCGCGGCGGCCCTGGCCGAGGAGCCCGGCACCGACGGCCCGTTGCGGATCGGCCCGTCCACCGTGACGACCGGCGAGCCGGCCACCTCGTGCAGCCCCGGCGAGGCCACCGAGGTCACCCTCCTCCCGGACGGCACGCTGCGCCGCGACAACACCGTGTCGGGGGAGTCACTGACCTACCGGCGGGAGTGACGGAGGGGGCCGGGAGGGAGGGTTGGTCCGCCGCCCGTTCCGTTGTACCTCCGTATCGGCGTTCACCGTACGACGCCCGCCCGCCCACCGCCGGTCCGCTCCGGTCGGCAACCGACCTACCGTCCCGCCCGCGAACGCGGCCGTCATCCACTCCGCCCCCGGTCACCCGCCCCGCCCTTCCCAGGCCCAGCAGCCTTGCGAGTGACGGGCGTTGAGGATGCGACCCAAGGCCGGCAAGTGACCCTTGCCCACCCCACGGGCCTGCTCGACCATGGGCCCATGGGTCCCACACGAAGGACACTCCTCACCGCGACCGCGACGGCGGCCGTGACCGCCTCGACCACGGCCAGTGCCTGTGCGGCGAGCCCGGAGGCCCCACCGGCCCCCAGCCCGTCCCCCTCTTCGTCCCCCTCTCCCTCCCCCACCGCCGACGCCCCCGACCGTCCCCCCACCCACCAGCCCCCGAGCCGCGAACTCCGCACCCTGCTCGGTGAGATCGACCCCGGCCGCGTCGAGGCGACCGTCCGCAAGCTGGTCTCCTTCGGTACCCGGCACACCCTCTCCAGCCAGGACGACCCCCGGCGCGGTATCGGCGCGGCCCGCGACTGGCTGCTCGCCGAACTCCGCCGGTACGCCACCGGCTCCGGCGGCCGGATGACCGTCGCCCTCCAGTCGTACGTCCAGGAACCCGCCAACCGGGTCCCCGCCCCGACCCGGATCACCAACGTCGTCGCCACCCTGCGCGGCTCGGTCGCCCCGGAGCGGGTGTACGTGGTCTCCGGCCACTACGACTCCCGCGTCTCGGACGCCATGGACGCCGTCTCCGACGCCCCGGGCGCCGACGACGACGCGTCGGGCGTGGCCGTGGTCCTGGAGCTGGCCCGGGTGATGGCCACCCGCCGCCCGGCGGCCACCATCGTGTTCGCGGCGGTCGCGGGGGAGGAGCAGGGGCTGTACGGGGCCGCGCACATGGCGGGACGGTTCGAGGCGGACGGCACGGCCGTGCGGGGCATGTTCACCAACGACATCGTGGGAAGCCCGACGGCCGAGGACGGCACCCGCGAGCCGTACGTGGTCCGGCTCTTCGCCGAGGGCGTGCCCTCCTCCGAGACCCCGGAGGAGGCGGCCCTACGCCGTTCGGTCGGCGGGGAGAACGACTCCGCCACCCGTCAGCTCGCCCGGTTCGTCCGGGACGTCGCCGAGAACGACGCCACCGGCATGCGCGTCCGGGTCATCTACCGCCGCGACCGCTACCGCCGGGGCGGTGACCACATCCCGTTCCTGGAACGCGGCTTTCCCGCCGCCCGCTTCACCGAGCCCGCCGAGGATTACGCCCATCAGCACCAGGACGTTCGCGAGGAATCCGGCAAGCGGTACGGGGACCTGCCGGAGTTCTGCGACTGGCCGTACGTCGCCCGGGTGGCCCGGGTCAATGCCGCGACCCTGTGGACCCTCGCGCAGGCCCCCGACAGTCCCCGTGACGCCCGGATCACCACGTCGGCCCTCACCAACTCGACCGAGCTGACCTGGAGCCGGGGTTCTGAGCCGGACCTCAAGGGTTACGAGATCGTCTGGCGGGAGACGAGGTCCCCGGACTGGAGCGAGGTCATTCCGGTCGGTGACGTGATCCGTCACGAGGTGGATCTGTCCAAGGACAATGTGTTCTTCGGGGTGAGGGCGGTGAACCGGGCGGGGTTGCGGAGTCCGGTGACTTTTCCGTCGCCGTCGGTGTGACGTTTTCGGGTGCGGGCGGGTCGTGGCTGGTCGCGCAGTTCCCCGCGCCCCTGAAAGCAGGGCGTCGGCAGCAGGGCGCCGCCCCTGCGCCCGTTCCAGCCCCCTGCCGAGGGCAACCTGCCCTCGGGGCGCCCCTCGGAAAGCGCCCCCAACCTCACCGCGCCTCCGGCGGCCTCTGCCGAGGCATGTTCGGCCGTGCCGAGCCTGAAGGCGGCGACGGAATCCGCCCCACCGCCGAGCCGCCCCCTTCCCGGCACGGCCCCGGCACACCCCCCTGCATCCCCAGCGGCGCGACCCCCGTCCGGAACTCCACCATCCAGTCCCCCGTCTCCACCCGCACCAGCTCCGTCACCTCCTCGGAGAACCTCCGCAGCAGCCCCAGGCACCGCTCCGCCGCCTCGCCCGCCGTCCCCTCCGTGGGCCCCAGCACCTCCCGCACGCCCTCCGACGCCCACTCGAACTGAAGCGCCTGCAACCGCCGCTGCACGGCCTGCGCGGTGGCCACGTCCCGCATCCATCCGGACGTCATCCCGAAACACCGGTCCACCCCCACGCACGCCACCGCCAGCAGCAGCGCCAGATATCCGAAGGGCGTCGCCCCGGGCAGCACCCCGGTCAGATCCAGCAGCGGCACGGCCGTCCCGGCGACCGCCCCCACCGCCGTCCCGGCCCGCAGCGCCCGCGCGCCCCGCCGCTTCCACACCCGGTCGGCGAGGTACCAGGCCGCCGTCCGCAGCGCCCCGCGCTCCACCCACCGGTACAGCTCCTCCAGCCGCTCGGTGGGCTCCCCCCAGTCGCGGGGGGGGGGCGCGCCCCCCGCCCCCCCCGCCGATGGGGGGGGGGCCCGGTGCGAGGCGGGTGAACGTGGGGCCACCCGCCGCCGCCCCGCTCACACCTTGCGGTAGCTGTACGCGTCCGCCGCCGCCGCCTCCACCGCCGCCAGATCGGCACCGGCCGCGGCCGTGACGACCGCGGCCACCGCGCCCTCGACGAACGGGGCGTCCAGGAGGCGGGTGCCGGGCGGGAGTTCGTCGCCCTCGGCCAGCAGCGCCTTGACCGTGAGGACCGCGCTGCCGAGGTCGGTGAGAACGCCCACCCCGGCCCCGCGGTCCACCGAGGCCGCCGCGGCGGCGATCAGCTCGGCGCTGGTGCCGAGCCCGCCGCCCTCGACGCCGCCCGCGGGCGCGACCGGCACTTGTGCCCCGCCGCCCGCGAGCGCCTGCGCCAGCGCGGCGACGGACGCGGCCACCTCGGCGCTGTGCGACACCAGCACGATCCCCACCAGGCCGTCGTCACTCACCGTGGGCCTCCGCGAGGGCCGCGACCAGCAGCGCCGACGAGGTGGCGCCCGGGTCCTGGTGGCCGATGCTGCGCTCGCCGAGATAGCTCGCCCGGCCCTTGCGCGCCTGGAGCGGCGTGGTCGCCACCGCGCCCTCCTCGGCCGCCGTACGCGCCGCCGCGAAGGACGTGCCGAGCGCGTCCACCGCCGGAACCAGCGCGTCGATCATCGTCTTGTCGCCCGGCGCGGCCCCGCCCAGCGTCATCACCGCCTCCACGCCGGTGCGCAACGCCTGCGCCAGCTGCTCCTCGCTCACCTCGGGCGCGTCGCCGAGCGCCTTGCCGGTGCGCCGCAGCAGCGTGCCGTACAGCGGGCCGGAGGCGCCGCCCACCTTCGAGATGAGCTGCTTCGCCGACAGCATCAGCACCGCGCCCGGGGTGTCCGGCGCCTCCTGCTCCAGCGCGGCCGACACCGCCGTGAACCCGCGCTGCATGTTGCTGCCGTGGTCGGCGTCCCCGATCGGCGAGTCGAGGGCGGTGAGCCGCTCGGCCTCACGCGCCATGGAGGCGGCCGTGACCGTCATCCAGCGGCGGAAGAAATCGGCGTCGAGCACTGGGACTCCTTGCGTGGTAGGTACGTTCACCGGGCGCGGTGCCGCCCGGAGGAGGAGGCATTCGCGTCGGGGACGGGAGTACGGCGCCGCCGCCAGGGACGGGAGCGCGATGCCGCGTGGGACGGGAGGCCGTGCCGCCCCGCCCGGACGGAGTGTGGTCCCGTCACATGCCCCAGCGCAGCCCCGGGGTGCTCACCGGCGCGTCCCACAGCCGCAGCAGCTCACCGTCGGCCTGGCACAGCGTCACCGAGGCGCCCGCCATGTCCAGCGAGGTGACGTAATTGCCGACGAGGGTGCGGGCGACGGCGACCCCGCGCGCGCTCAGCACCCGCTGCACCTCCGCGTTGAAGCCGTACAGCTCCAGCAGCGGCGTGGCGCCCATGCCGTTGACCAGGACCAGCACGGGATTGCGCGGACTCATGTCCTCCAGGATCGCGTGCACCGCGAAGTCGGCGATCTCCCCGGACGTCATCATCGCCCGCCGCTCCCGGCCGGGCTCGCCGTGGATGCCGATGCCCAGCTCCAGCTCACCGGCCGGCAGATCGAAGGTGGGACTGCCCTTGGCGGGCGTCGTGACCGAGCTGAGCGCGACCCCGAAGCTGCGGGAGTTCTCGTTCACCTGCCGGGCGATCGCCTCCACCCGCTCCAGCGGCTGCCCCTCGTCGGCGGCGGCACCCGCGATCTTCTCGACGAACAGCGTCGCCCCGGTCCCGCGCCGCCCCGCCGTGTAGAGGCTGTCCGTGACCGCCACATCGTCGTTGACCAGCACCTTCGCGACCTGGATGCCCTCGTCCTCGGCGAGTTCGGCGGCCATGTCGAAGTTGAGCACGTCACCGGTGTAGTTCTTCACGATGAACAGCACACCCGCCCCGCTGTCCACCGCAGCCGCGGCCCGCACCATCTGATCGGGCACCGGCGAGGTGAACACCTCCCCCGGACAGGCCGCCGAGAGCATCCCCGGCCCCACGAACCCCCCGTGCAACGGCTCATGCCCCGACCCACCCCCGGAAACCAGCCCCACCTTCCCGGCCACGGGCGCGTCCCGCCGTACGATCACCCGGTTCTCGACATCGACGGTCAGCTCGGGATGCGCGGCGGCCATTCCCCGCAGGGCATCCGCCACCACGGTCTCGGGGACGTTGATGAGCATCCTCATGGGTACCTCCTGGGTACGGTGACAGGCGGGCTGAGCGGTTCGGGCGGTGCTGCTGTCGGCAGTATCGGCCTTGTGGAAGTGAAGGGCACGCGCAAGAGAGCCATCGGCGCGGCGCCCGGGCCCCGAATCAGGATGCATTCGTTTGCGGCTGGACGCCGCCGTCTATGAGTGCGCGGAGAATCACCCGAACCGGATGTGCTGCAAGCGGCTGTCTCCATCGACCGTGACCTACATCCCCTCACCCCTCGAAGCCGCCCCGGAACACGCCGTCCCCGAGTGCGAGCTACCAGGCAACGTCGCCCGGAACGCACAAGACGATCACGCCGGGCCCGCGCCGCTCTCTCTTGCTCGCAGCGGCCGAGGCCCGGCACTTCCTCGAAGCTGCGAAGACCGAACGACTGCACGCACATTACGAATTCACCCTCACTCCGGAATCAGTGCATATGGTGATCCATCGGATTTGGTGAGTCGGGCCGCTTCGTACCGCCTGGGTCGATGCCCAGGACCCAGTCCAAGACAAGGGCTCTTGGCAGGACGTGCTGTTCGATGGCTTTGAGGCGCTGGTCACCGCCACAGCGCACGGCATGAGCGTCTGGCGGCCGGGGCGCCATACGGAGCCTGCTGGCCGTGCGGCGCTTCGCGTGCGTCGACCCGGGTTCCCTGCGTACATTCGTTGAGCAGGCAGTGGGGCTGACCAAGCCCGTACGCGCGGTGCGCTGACCGGCTCGGCGGACTGCTAGGGCCTGTCTTCAAATGATCTTCGTTGGTGAATCATGGTGTCGTGATACGTCGTCATGAGCTGTCCGACGCGGAGTGGGAGTTCGTCCGGCCGTTGCTGCCCGTGTCGTTGCGTGGGCGGAAGCGGCTGGACGACCGCAGGGTCCTGAACGGGATCGTGTGGAAGTTCCGGACCGGCACGGCTCGGCGGGATGCGCCCGAGCGCTATGGTCCGTGGGCCACGCCGCACACCCGTTTCCGCAGGTGGGCGGCGGACGGGACGTTCGACCGGATGCTGCGGGCTGCGCAGGCGAAAGCGGACGCGGCGGGCGACATCGAGTGACTGGTGTCGGTCGACTCCACGGTTGTCCGGGCCCACCAGCATGCGGCCGGGGCTCGAAGAGGGTGCTGCGCGACCCGCCCCTCGTCCGGTCCGGATCTGGACGTGCACCTGATCTGCGACAACGCCTCCACCCACAAGACCTCCGCCGTCCAGCGGTGGCTGACCGCGCATCCCCGCTTCCACGTCCACCTCACCCCCACCAGCAGCTCCTGGCTCAACCAGGTCGAGCGGTGGTTCGCACTGCTCACGACCAAGCAGATACGGCGAGGCGTCCACAAGAACGTCCAGAACCTGGAGAAGGACATCCGCACCTGGATCAAGACCTGGAACGAAGACCCGAAACCTTTCGTCTGGACGAAGACCGCGGACGAGATCCTCGAACGCCTCACCGGATATCTGAACCGAATTCCCGACTCAGGACACTAGGCAAGGCACCCGGCCACCGCCCAGCGGCATGGGCCGACTACCAGCAGTCGACCGGCCGAGCCCCCCGTGGCCTGATCGACGCCCTGGAGCCCTACGCCGCCGAACGCATGAAGCCTCCGACCGACGGCCGTGCGACCGAGCCGGCACCAGAACGGGTGGTGCGCTTGGCGGCAGAGCGGTGTTGAAGGGACGGCCGGGGACCCGTCTGCGGTCACGGTGTAAGCCTGCCCGTGCGTCGGGATGAGCTTCCCCACACGCAGACCAGGGTCTGGGCGGCGCCTACTGGGTCGTCGCGCTGGAGCGTCTGCCAGCGCGGCGTTGTGACTGGGCCCGGGGCGGACGTCGATCTTGGCCCGGGGCGCGCGGGCCGTCAGCGGCCGAGCGGCAGTCGTGCCAGCGCCGCCGCGGCCTCCCGCATGCCGCCGTGGCCGAAGCGGTCCGTCAGCGCCCGTGCCCTGCCGGGCAGGAGCCCGAGCCCGTCCGTGCTCCGGGCCACCTGCTCCGCCAGCCGGTCCTTCAGCACCGCTTCCGCAGAGAGCTGACGCACCACCTCCACGATCGCCTTCGTCAGCGCCTCCGGGACGGCGGGCAGTGGTACGTCGTACGTGGTCGGCCCGCCGACGTCCGGCCAGTCCACCCGCGCGTCGCAGTAGCCGTGTTCGGCGAGCAGACGGGCCTGGAGGTGATGGGTCTCGTTGGCGGACGGCAGCCACAGGGTCGGTACGCCGGTCGCCGCCGCGTCGTAGATATTGCCGAGTCCCGGTGTCATGCAGGCGTACGCGGCACAGGCCATCAGGCCGAGCACCGTGTCGCGGCCGTCGGTACGGACAGCGGGGTCGCCCAGCTCGGCTGCGACGGCGCGGCTCGTCGTGACGATGACGGACCGGCCGGCGGGCTGCGCGGCGCGGACGGCGTCCAGCATCAGCCGCGCGTACGCGGCGGCCTCCGAGTCCGGCCAGCAGGGGTTCTGGAGACCGCCCAGGTTGAGCAGGACGTGCCGCCCGGGACCCTCGCCCGCCCGCGCGGGCCGCCAGACCCGCCGGCGCGGCAGGCCGGGGATGATCGGCGGCACCACCAGGGCGTTGCGGCGGAGCGTCGGGTGGGCCGAGATCCGCTCGCGGACCCCGAAGAAGTCCTGCGCGATGTACAGCTCGGCATCGCCGGTCGCCGCCGGGATCTCGGTCCAGAACCAGGTGAGCGCGTCGTACACAGCCACCCTGAACCCGGCGCGCCGGGCCAGCGCGGCCTCCGCGAAGTCCATGGCCGTCACGAAAAGGTCGTACCGGGGCGCCAACTGCCGCAGCCACGCCAGCCGTTCGTCGTCGGACAGGCCGGTGGTCGCGTACACCGTGTGATACGGCGGACAGTGCTGGAGGTCCAGCGTGTGCCCGGCGCCGAAGTAGCCCACCTCGGCACACCAGGGCGCCAGTTCATGGGCGAGAGCCGCCGTCGCGGCCGGCGGCCCGAAGCCGAAGGACTGGGCGTTCAGCAGCAGGCGCGGCCCGGCCCCCTGCCCCGGGCTGGTGCTGTCTGCCATGGCGGCACCCCTGGGGACGGATCGACATGATCGGTACCTGCCGCACGATACCGGAACGGCTACGCTCAATGAGCAATCCGCTACTCTGCGTTGCCACACTGATTCTGATGCTGCCGCACCGATTCCGATCTGGAGCACGATGGACACCGTGGGCTTCCGGGCGACCGCCGGAACGAATCCCCGAACCGCGAGGGAAACCGGGACGCTGGCGGTGCCCGGCGCGCACCTGTACTACGAGGTACGCGGCAGCGGCCCGCTCCTGCTGCTCCTGTGCGGCGGCAACTCCGACGCCGCCGTCTTCGACGGCCTCGCCGACCACTTCGCCGCCGACCACCGCGTACTCACCCTCGACCCGCGCGGTAACTCCCGCAGCCCGCTCGACGGCCCCCCGGTCGACCAGTCCATCGACGTGCACGCCGACGACGCGCACCGGCTGCTCGACCGGGTGGCCGACCCCGACGAGCCGGTCCGGATCTTCGGCAGTTGCTCGGGCGGGCTCATCGCACTCCGGCTCGCGATCCGGCTCGCCGTCCCGCGACCGCAGCGGCTCGCCGCCCTGGTCGTGCACGAACCGCCCGCCTACGCGCTGCTGTCGGACGCCGCACAGCAACTGGCCTTCATCGACGCCGTCCACGCCACGTACCGCAGCCAGGGGATCGAGGCGGCGATGGACCGGTTCAGCGCCGCCTTCGGCGGCCGTCCCGCGCCGGTACTGCCCGAGGAGAACGACAACACCGACTTCTTCCTCGCCCATGTGCTGCGCCCGTTCTCCAACTGTGTGCCCGACCTCGCCGGACTCGCCCCGCTGACGGGGCGCATCGTGGTGGCGGGCGGGCAGGACTCACGTACCCACGACGTGCACCGCCCGGCTGTCGCCCTGGCCGAACGCCTCGGAAAGGAACTGGTGCTGTTCCCCGGCGGCCACGTCGGCTATGTGAAGCACCCGGACGACTTCGGCGCACTCCTCCGTACGACGTTCGAGGGTGAATCCGATACCGGAGGAGGTGAAACCGTCAGCGGCAGCTCACCGTGCGCCCCCGCAGTCGGCTTCGCGGACGTCCGTGATCTCCAGGCCTGATGAGGGATCATCAAGCGGCTCGCTCAGGGCACTTCTCGCTTGTCCGGCAGTCGTACGACGGCGGAAGCGGCCTGTGACTCGCCGAACCCCCAGCCCGCGACGAGTGAGCAGCCGACCTCCTCCAGGACATCGGTCGGCCCCGGCCAGTAGCCGGTGCCGCAGTAGAAACCGCCCTCGCTGCGCGCGCGTTCCCGGGTGAGGCAGAGCATGCGGAGATGGTCGCGGAGCGCGGGATGCGTGACCGCGCTCAGCCGTTCTTCCCAGGGCTCGGCAGCGGCGGAGGCGTATCTGATGTCGTGCATCGACACCAGGTGTCCGCAACCGCGCTCGGTGAACGTGGCGGCCCGCATCGCACCGGTGAGCGTGCCGTCGGTGGCGACCCGCAGCAGCACGGTCAGCCAGCCGTTCAGCTTCTCGGATTCCCTGCTGGTCAGCTCGACCCCATGGCGCCCCAGGAGCGGTCCCAACTCCGCGCCGCGCACCAGCACTTCACCGGCCTCATCGACCGAGGAAACGGTCCGCAGGTCGGCGACGAAGGCGTCGTCGAACGGCCGGGGGCCCTTGTGTCCGCCGTCGCCCCACGGTCCCGTTCCCGCCAGGAGGTCGGCGTCGAAGCGGAACAGCGACTCGCTCAGGTCGAACCGCCATGCCCAGGGGGAGAAGGGGTACTCCCCGTCCGGATCCGGAAGGTGCCTCGGCTCCCGGTCCGACAGCGCCTCAGGGGTGGCCCACGGACTCGGGAACAGGAACTCGTCGAGGGGGTCCGAGGCGTAGTACACCCCGTATCCGGCGGCGGAGGGGGCGACGGTCGGCTGTCCGCCGAGCAGTATCTCGAAGGCAGTGGCCAGCGCGGCATCCCATTCGCCGGGGTCAGCCGCCGGGGCGGTCTCGGGCATCACGATGAGCGCTCCTTCATGTCCTGTCGCGTGGGTCGACGCAAGCTACCAGCCACGCCAAGCGCTTGTGCATGCCGGACTCGCCGACCCGTTGGCCTGGGCGGTTTCCCGGGAACAGCCACAGGGAGCCAGCGGGGCGCTGAGGAGGGACCGGCTGTGGCGGGTCGCCAGCGGCTCCAGCGTGATCTGGTCGAGTGGGGCCGCGAGCCGGATCGGGGAGGCCCAGGTCCAGCAGTAGTTTGCCGTCGTCCTCGGTGACCTGATTGGCCTTCAGGCGGAACACTGCCGAAAGCCGCTGAGCGTAGAGCAGGATCACCAGGCCAGCCACACGGTCGGCCGGTCGTAGGTCCTCGCGTGTCGCCGGCAAACGGCGGGAGATCACCGGGGCGTTGCGGGGGATCGCCGCCGACTCAGCCCGCCACGCCGTCGCGACGCTGGACGAGCACGCACACACGAGGGGGCCGCGTACTGACAGAGGTGGCGTACGAGCGGTACGAGGGCGAGGAGCCTGTCCCCGTGCTCGACGCCTCCCTCCCGAGGGCTCCAGCGGCGTCGCCCAGTTCATCGACCCCAACCTCCTCCACGTCCAGCGGGACGGGATGCGTCTGGTCATCGCCCGCGACGGCCAGCAGGTGATCGGCTTCTCGTACGGCTATCTGCTGCCCGCCGATACCGGGTGGTGGGCCAACGTGGACCAGGAGTTGCCTGCCGACTTCGTCCGGACGGCGTCCGTGCCAAAGTCCACGGTAAGGGCGGCGCCCGCC
This sequence comes from Streptomyces sp. NPDC059477, assembly GCF_042749375.1. Lineage (NCBI taxonomy): Bacteria > Bacillati > Actinomycetota > Actinomycetes > Kitasatosporales > Streptomycetaceae > Streptomyces > Streptomyces sp. NPDC059477. Next base: position 16,172 of record NZ_JBHYUG010000026.1, read on the forward strand.
CGCAGGACAAGCTGACCAGCCGCGCGGCTGGCAGCGAGCGGGCGGGCGGTCGCGACGGGGTCGGCGGCGGCTTGCCGGCGGGGTACGTCCGCCCGGACCGCATCGTTTCTGACGGGTGCGGCGGGTTCGGCCGGTGCCAGTGCGGTGCGCATCACCGCTCTGGTGCGGATCAGCTGTGCCTGTCTGTGTCCAGGGGTGGGGCTCCCAGCTCGGACCGGACCTCGTGCAGCAGTGACCGGTAGTCCTCACCGTGGGCGGCCACGGCTGCGAACACCGCGTCCAGGGCCGCCTGGAGGGGGTCGGCCTCGGCGGCGGCGAGCAGTGCGGGGAGAGCCATGTGCGGTTGGGACAGACGCAAGGACGGGTCCGGCTCGCCGACGGTGATGTGCCCTGTGGGCGACGACGACGACGCCGCGGCGGTGGGTGTCGGTATCGATGGTGCGGGCGGGCGCACGGGCTTCGCCATGGCGGCTGCGGGACCCACGATCTGCGGGGACGGTCCGGGCCCGGGTACGGGCTCCTGCTCGTCGTCGGGGGTGGGCGGCCGGAAGGGGGGCCGCTGGGGCGGGATGGGCCGCCCGACGGTCCTGGTGGGAACGCGGTGGTCGGAGTCCAGAGCCTGCCACATGTGGGCCGTGTCGTCGAAGGGCGACGGCAGCGGGCGGTTCCCGGACAGGGCGGTGAGTGCCGCGGCGATCCAGTCGAGTTTGGTGAGGCCGGCTGCCTCGCAGGCGCGGCGGGCGGCCAGCAGGGCAACCGCACGCTGGATCTCGGGGCCGGCGGCGGCGAGGGCGTGGACGAGGGCCGGATCGAAGCGCAGGAGGCTACGTGCGTTGCCGCCGACGGAGCGCAGGGCCCGGCTCGGCAGTTGCCCGCCCCAGTACCAGCGTTCGTTGACGAGCCTGCGTTCTTCCTCCGCCCGTTCTTCTGCGAGCCGGGCGAGGCGTTCGGCCTCGGCACGTTCGGCGGGGGTGGGAGCAGGCGGCTGCCGGCGGGCGTAGCCGTGCCAGTGGGCGGCGGCCCGGGAGGTCTGTCTGAGGACGCGGTCCGGCGCGGGCGGGGCGGGCCACAACTGCAGGAGGTAGCAGTCCAGCGGGGGCTCCCCCTCCAGCCGGGTGTCCCCCCGGCGCGCCTCGTCCATGCCCCTGGCGCAGTAGCGCACCCGGTAGTCGGTCTCTTCCAGACCGAGCTCCCAGGATGCCTCGCCCGCCCATTGCACGAGCGCGCTGCGAGCGGACACGGGGCGGAAGGACACCTCCACGACGTCCTCCCACTCTGTGTCCAGGGGCGGAGCCTGCTCGTGGACCTCGACGGTGAAACCGACACTGCCCGTGTGCAGGCCGGTCGACAGCCACAGAGCACCGGAGACCGCCGCCCCGCACAACCCCGCGCTCTGGCCGGCGAACGCCTCCGCGAGGCCCGGGCCGAGGCTGTCGGGATCGCTCTCGACATAGATCTGGCTGTAGTGAACGTGGACCTGGCCGTCGACCGGACTGCGCACCCCTGCCCCCATCGTCTCTCAGAACGGGTTGTGCCCAGCAACCTACGGCGCGGCGCCGACAACGCCGTGTTCGTACGGGGGCCGTTGCGCGCCGACGGTCGGGGAGGCGGCCTCGTGTGTCCGGTCGCCGTTGAACAGGGCCTTCGGTAGGCACCGGAGAGCCTCATTCAGCACACCGGCCGCGCACTGCCGGTTCCGCGTTGTGGAGGACGCCGATCTCGGCCGGTGCCCGTATTTCGCCGGCGCGCAGCGACTCGATGATGATCTCGGTGATCCACACGGCGGCGTCAGAGGTCGACTCGGGACATGCCCCCCGAGCACGATGCCCGCCGGGCAGGAGCCGGGACCGGCCTCTTGGAGGCGCAGAAGGCCATGGCCGTGTCGTGCAGCGAGATCGAGCACCTGCGCTGTGCTGTCCTTCGCCTTGGTGGCCGAGGTGAGCGGTCACTCGCCGTTGCCGCTGCCACTGGACGGCTGCCGACCGCCGGCTTCCCGGTGTAGCTGCCGACGGGGGCGTCTGGTAGCTGAGTCCGCCGTCGGCGGGGCAGTCCGGCGGGTTGGCCGTCGGCTGTGGCGGTGAGGTGGAGTTCGGCGCGGGGCGCGGGGAGGGGGAGGTCAGTAGCGGGTCCCAGCAGGAACTCAGCGGATTCTCGGCGGCGGCTTGCAGGGAACTCGCTGCCAGGAAGGGGTTGTTCCGGGCCTCGGTATGCGGGTTCGTGAGAGCGGTGCCCTGTTTGCGGTTCACCTCCTTCCATTGCTCCCCCCTGTTTCTGCCAGAGTGGGCACGTTGTGGGGGCATGCGTTCTTCGCGTCGTGTGGCCGTCGGCCGGTGACGCGTGGATCGGACCGTGTCCCCGGGCGGATGGTCGTGTTGCTGGCCTGATCAGTGGAAGAGGAACGAAGTGGCATCTTCAGTGCCGGAGCTTTACGGACGGATCGCGGAGCGTTTTGGGGAATTGATCCTAAATTGCCCGCCGGGTAGATGGGAGGATCCGTCCCCGTGTCCGGGGTGGACTGCTTGGGACGTTGTGGCCCACGTGGTCTCGAATCACAGGCGGGCCGTCGCCGGGCTGGACGGATCAGGCTATTTTGCGCCAGGCCGGGGCGAGGACCTGGCCCAGGCATGGGACGCGGCATCCGGGGAGATCAAGGCCGCCCTGCGTGACCCGGTGAAGGCCCGTGCCCTTCTGGGGGAGGAGTTTGGTTCCATCCCGTTCGAGGAGTTCGTGCGGCGGATGGCGTGTGCCGATACCTTGATCCATGGATGGGACCTGGCGCGGGCGACCGGCCAGGACGAGGTACTGGATCCCGAAGCGGTGGCCGTGGCGACTGAGATTCTGCTGCCGGAAGACGGGGATATCCGGATGCCGAGGGCGTTTGGTGCCAAGGTCTCTTCGGCCGCCGGTGCAGACGCCCAGACCAGGTTGCTCAACTTCCTGGGCCGCGAGGTGTAGCCGGGGGAGGCGGTTCTGCTGCTTCTCATGCGCGAACGAAGGTAGTTGCCCGCCCCACGCCTGCGTCGGGTCGAAGGTGAGGCGTTCGGGCCGGATCGGGTCAGCGGTCTCGCATGCCTCGTCTGATGGTGAGTTCGGTGGCCAGGACACAGGCGCCGGGCAACGAGGGTCTGGGTCTGGTCCGGGCGTGCCCGGACGACGTGCGGTCGCGGTCGGCCTCGGGCGTGGTGATCAACGGCGGCAGCGCGCGGCCCGCGGTCCTGGGAGGGGGCGGCGCTGAAGGCCGGGGGCCTGGGCTCGGTGACGCCGCCGGGCTGTGGGCTTCGTCGGCTGAATGATCACCGTAGGTCTGGGATCAGGGTGCGGGCCGGGGGTCGGTGGTCGATGCCGACGGAGGGGCCGATGCGCATGGCCAGGGAGCGGGTTGCGGCCGGGGGGGCTGGGCGATCCAGGCACAGGCCGAGAGAGGCACGTGGGTGGTGTTCTGGGGGGGGGTGTCGGGCAGGGCGAGGTGGCAGACGGTCCACCCTTCGTCATCGCCGCCGTCGGGACGGCGCCCCTGGAGTTCACGGAGCCGTTCGTCGCTGAGCCCGATGGGGTTGCCGTGGAGGCCGATGCAGTTGCGGCACTTTCGGCTCATGACCCGTACGCGGCCGGTCATCGGATCGAAGACGGATGGCGTACTTGGTCCCGGAGCGGGGGTCGCATCCGGCTCTGGCGGCGTGGCGCGCGGTGCGTGGCTGGCAGGGTCGCGTTGGTATCCGTACGCCAGGTACCGCTCCCAATGGGCGCGGGCGTTTGGGTAGATGTGGTCCAGGGCGACAAGGCCGGTCGTGATCGTGGAGCACAGTTCGTCGGCGACGTCGGCGACGTCGGCGACGTCGGCCGGTTCGGCGTTTGCCAAGGACGGTGGCATGAGCGCCTTCGAGGCGGTCATCAAGCTGCCCCACGACTTCTCCCTGGCCCGGGTGCGCTGCGCGGAACCGGCCCAGGAACTCGCCCACCGCGACTGAGTGCTCGCTCCTGAGCCGCGCTCTCCGCTGTAGGCGTGCAGAGTGCGGAGCGGCTGTTCCTGCATTGTGTTCACCCCGGCAGGCATGTGGTGCAGGCCGGGGTGAGGAACGCGCTCATGCGATGGCTCTGACAAGTGAAGTGTCGGCGAGATCAGGGGAGTTCATGGGAGAGCGGGGTGCGGACCCGCATCTCCGGAGCAGCGGGAGAGCCTCAGAACCATCGGAGCCGCGTTTGGGCTTGTGCAGGTAGAGAGCGGGCCGGAGGTGTTTCCCCCCCGACCCGTTCAGGGTTTCCGTGCCGCCAGCAGATGCTCCGGTGACACGAACCGAATCACGGAGCACTACGTGGCATCCTGCTGCTCCAGCCATCTTACGATCACCTGGTTTGTGTCTTCCGGCTTTTCCTGCTGAATCCAATGACCGCAATCCAGACTTACCACTTCCACATGGGGCACGAACTTCGCGAGCTTCTCTGACTTCTGGACCACATCCCGGTCGCCGTAGATCATCAGCGCGGGCTGTTGGATGATCGGGTCCACGTCCGCCAGCAAGTGCCAGTTACGGTCGAGGTTCCTGTACCAGTTCACGCTGCCCGTGAATCCTGTTGATTCGAAGGCGGAGATGAAGACGGCCAGTTCACTGTCGCTCATGACGGGATCACCGAGTGGCGTTTCCGCTCTGGCGAGATCGATCATCGCCATGCCGGGCTGAGGCTCCCTGGGCGGCTGGTTCTTCCGGTACAAATTGCGAAGGAACCGGAAGGTGTTCTCATCGAAGACGGCGTCCGCAACGCCTGGCTGCCGATTGAAGTGGACGAAGTAGAAGTCGCCGCCGAGTACCGCTTCCATGAACTCGATCCAGGGTTGTTCTCCGCGCTCCTGGTAAGGCAAGCTCAGATTGATCACCTTGTTTACGCGGTTCGGGTGCAGCAGGGTCAGTCCCCAGACGACCATCGCACCCCAGTCATGACCGACGAAGGTGGCATCCTCGTACCCGTAGTGATCGAGAAGTGCGACGAGATCACCCGACAGGTTCTCGATGTCGTAGTCCGTCACTTCGGTGGGGCGGGAAGAATTACCGTAACCCCGTTGGTTCGGGACGATGACATGGTAGCCAGCCGCTGAGAGGGCGGGCATCTGATAGCGCCAGGAAAAGGCGTGTTCCGGCCAGCCGTGACAGAGGACAATGGGCTTGCCTGCGTTCTGGCTGCCCGCTTCGAAGACCTCAAGCTCCACACCATTGACTGAAACAAGGGTGGGCTCGGGGAAATCTGCCGGATCGAACATCGGAATTCTTCTCCTCTTCTCTTC
>NZ_JBHYUG010000026.1:21548-66337 GCF_042749375.1 Streptomyces sp. NPDC059477
TTCGAAGACCTCAAGCTCCACACCATTGACTGAAACAAGGGTGGGCTCGGGGAAATCTGCCGGATCGAACATCGGAATTCTTCTCCTCTTCTCTTCTGGATGATCAGGCCCCGGCGATAGCGGTTCCTGAAGACAACGTCGGCACGCCCCTGACGGGCCGAGGAAAGATGCGGTCCTCGGCAAGGGGGGGGGGCTCGCCGGTGAGTTCATGTCGCCATCCTGGCGGCCTAAACCGGTCACCCCATGACCGGTTTCCTGTGAGAATCTCGTCGTCATGCGAAGCGACCGGCTGGTGGCCATTCTTCTCCTGCTGCAACGACGTGATCAGGTGACAGCGGCAGAGGTCGCCCGCGAGCTGGAAATCTCCGAACGCACCGCCCGCCGCGACCTCGACGCTCTGGCCATGGCCGGGGTGCCCGTGTACTCCGTGCAGGGCCGAGGAGGCGGCTGGCGCCTCGTGGGCGGGGCGCGGACCGACCTGTCCGGCTTGACCGCGAGTGAAGCCCGCGCCCTGTTCCTGGTCGCCGGCCCGGCCTCGGCTGCGACGCCGACCGTGAAAGCGGCTCTGCGCAAGCTCGTCCGGGCCCTGCCGGAGCCGTTCCGGGTGCAGGCCGAGGCGGCAGCGTCGTCGTTGGTCATCGAGCCGCAGCGATGGGGGTCGAGTCGGGTCGAGTACCCTCCGCCTCGTTTCCTCGACCAACTCCAGGACGCGGTGATCCGCGGCGTCCAGGTGCGGCTCGGCTACGTCGACCGCAAAGGGGACGAAACCGAGAGGACCGTTCACCCGCTGGGCATCGTCGCCAAGGGCCCGTCGTGGTACCTCGTCGCGGGCACCGACGCCGGTCGGCGGACCTTCCGGATCGACCGTGTCTCGTCAGCCGACCCGACCGGCGATCCGGTGCACCGGCCCGAGGACTTCGACCTCGCCGAGAGCTGGCGCGAGATCGCCGACGAGGTCGACCGCAAGCGGATGCCCCTTGAGATCCGGGCGGTATGCGTGCCCCACGGAATCGCCCTGCTCCGGATGGCGCTCGGGCCCCGGCTGGAGGTGGGAGGTTCCATGACCGACGGCCGCGTCGAGGTGGTGATCCGCGGCCACAACGAGTACATGCTCGCCGGTGAGCTTGCGTGGCTGGTCGAGTGGCTTGAGGTGACCGGGCCTCCAGGTGTACGAGACCATCTGGCCTCGATCGGCAACGCGCTCGTCAGGCGATACGGCTGAGGCCGTCCGGGAGTGCCGGACGGTTGGCAGGACCGGGTTCGGGCCGAGCACCGAGGGGTTGTCGCGGGATGCCGGCACCGGTTGCCGGGCTTCGCGGTCCTCCTTCGGCCATCACAGACCGGCGGCCTCGGTTGCTGCGGCTTGGCAGTGCTGCCGGGCGCACGGCGACGGCCCGCCGGTATCTGGCGGGCCGTCGCGGAGTTCAGGACTTGGGTGCGGCGAAGCGCTTGAACGCCTCCCGGGTACTCGGTCCGGCGATGCCGTCGATCGCACCGGTGTAGCCCTCATGCGCCGTCAGCCGGTGTTGCAGGGCCTTGATGGTCTCGGTGCTGACGATGCCGTCGATCGCGCCGAGGTAGCCCCAATACTGCTGGAGGAAGCGCTGGAGCGCCTTCCAGCTCTCGGTGTCTACGGTAACGGGACGACATCGGGCGGTACGGGAACCCGTCCATCGGCACTCCGTCACCGGCGGCACCGTCTGGTTCAACCCTGCGGTGGTCTTCCATGTCACCAGTCTTCCCGCCCCCACCCGCGACGGGCTGCTGGAGATCTGCGCTGTGGACGGCCTGCCGAACACCACGTACTACGGCGACGGCCAGCCGATCCCCGACGAGGTCACCGACCATCTCCGCCACTGACGACATGCTGGTGTCCCACGGCCGTGAACCGTTCACCGGCCCGCGCAGGATCGCCGTCGCGGTGGGGGGGGGAGGTGTCCGACGCCCGAGGGACCCCGGGACAGGCCCGGAGGGGCGTCGATTTTCAGTAATCTTGGCCAAAAATTGACAGTTAGGTAAGCCTGACCGTATCTATAGGGTTTCCGGATTCGTTCCCGCGCTCCGCAGGTCGGCCATGGCCGGCCAGCGGGTTGTACAGGAGGCCCTCATGCGTCGCCCGCTCGCTCGCCGCGGTACGGCTGCTTTCGCCATATCCGCCCTGCTCCTGCCCGTTCTCGCCGCCTGCGGCAGCACGGATGCGACGAGTGGCAAGGACGGCAAGGACGGCGAGGCCGCCGCTACGGGGGCCGCCGATGAGCTGGTCATCTACTCCGGGCGCAACGAAGAGCTGATCTCCCCGATCCTGGCGCAGCTGGAGAAGGCCACCGGCACCAAGGTGGAGGTCCGCTACGGCGACAGCGCGGAGTTGGCCGCGCAGATCCTGGAGGAGGGCGACAGAACCAAGGCCGGCCTGTTCTTCTCCCAGGACGCGGGCGCCCTCGGCGCGCTCTCCCAGGCCGGGATGCTCGCCAAGCTCCCCGAGAAGTCGCTGGACAAGGTCGACACCGCGTTCCGGGGCGGCGCGGACGACTGGATCGGCGTCTCCGGCCGTTCCCGGGTCATCGCCTACCACCCGGAGCAGGCCCCGAAGGCCCCGGACAGCGTCCACGACCTGGTGAAGCCCGAGTGGAAGGGCAAGGTCGGCTACGCGCCCACCAACGCCTCCTTCCAGGCGTTCGTCACCGGCATGCGCGTCCTGGAGGGCGACGAGACCACCCTGAAGTGGCTGAAGGACCTCAAGGCCAACGACGCCAAGCAGTACCCGAAGAACGGCGCCGTCCTGGACGCGGTCGACACGGGCGAGGTCTCCCTCGGCCTGATCAACCACTACTACTGGTACGAGAAGGTCGCCGAGGTCGGCGCCGACAAGGTCAACGCCAAGATCCACTTCCTGCCCGGCGGCGACCCGGGCGCGCTGATCAACGCGGCCGGTGTCGGTGTCCTCAAGAACGGCGGACAGGGCGAGGCCGCCGAGAAGGCCGTCGACTTCCTGCTCTCCGACGAGGCCCAGACCTACTTCGCCACGGAGACCTTCGAGTACCCGCTGGCCTCCGGTGTCACCAGCACCGTGCCGGACCTGCCCGCGCTCGCCACCCTCAAGGCCCCCGAGATCGACCTCGGCAAGCTGGAATCCCTCCAGCAGACCCTGGAGATGCTCAAGGAAGCCGGACTGGTCTGACCCGCCCCACGGTCACCCGCCCCACCACCATGACCACGCGCTCCAAGCCGTCCGCGCGCACCCCGGCCGCCGCGTTCCACGCGGCGGCCGGCCGCCGTCGGCCCCCGCTCGTCCTGCTGCTCCCCGCCACGGCGGCGGCGCTCCTCGCCCTGCTGCCGCTCGGCTATCTCGGCGTGCGCGCCATGGAGCACGGCTGGGGCTACGCCTGGGACATCGTCGCCGAACGGCGCACCCTCGAACTCCTGGGCCGCAGCCTCGGACTGACCGCGATCGTCGTCGGCGCCTCACTGCTCCTGGGCATATCCCTGGCCTGGCTGACGGTCCGCACCACCCTGCCCGGCCGCCGGGTCTGGGCCGTGCTCGCCACCCTGCCCCTGGCCGTCCCCAGCTACGTGGCCGCCTTCACCTGGATGTCCGCCGCACCCTCCCTCGCCGGTCTGCCGGGCGCGGCGATCACCCTCACCTTCGCCTGCTTCCCGTACGTCTTCCTGCCCGTCGCCGCCGCCCTGCGCGGCATCGACCCGGCGCAGGAGGAGGCCGCCCGCGCCCTGGGCAGCGGCCCCTGGGAGACCTTCCTCCGGGTGACACTGCCCCAACTGCGCCCCGCCGCGGCCGGTGGCGCCATCCTGGTCGCGCTGTACGTGCTCTCCGACTTCGGCTCGGTGTCCATCACCCGGTACGACACGTTCACCCGGGCGATCCACTCCTCCTACCAGGCCAGTTTCGACCGGACCCCCGCCGCTGTCCTCGGCTGTGTCCTGGTCGCGATGACCGTCCTGCTGGTCCTGGCGGAGAACCGCACCCGGGGCCGGGCCGGGCACTCCCGTACCGGACGCGGCAGTGCCCGGCCGCCCCTCGCGCTCGCCCTGGGCCGCTGGACGGCGCCCGCGCTCGCCTGGTGCACCGCCGTCGCCGCCGCGGCCGTGGCGTTCCCGCTGGGCACCCTCGGCTACTGGCTGACCGTCGGCAACTCCGGCTGGGACCCCGAGCGCTGGTGGTCCGCGCTCGTCGCCACGGTCACCGTCGCCGCCGCCGGAGCCGCCGTCACCACGCTGCTGGCGCTGCCCGTCGGCGTGCTCTCCGCCCGCCACCGCGGACGCCCCGCCCGCCTGCTCGAACAGTCCGTGTACGCCGGTCACGCGGTTCCCGGCATCACCGTGGGCCTGGCCCTGGTGTTCTTCTCGGTCCGCTACGCCTATCCGCTCTACCAGGAACTCCCGCTCCTGATCGCCGCGTACGTCGTCCTCTTCCTCCCCGTCGCCGTCGCCTCCGCCCGCGCGGCCGTCCTCCAGTCGCCGCCCGTCCTGGAGGACGTGGCCCGCTCCCTGGGCCGCTCCCCGCTCCGGGTGCTGCGCGAGATCACGGTGCCGCTCGCGGCACCCGGCATCGGCGCCGGTGCCGCGCTGACCTTCGTCGTCATCATGAAGGAACTCCCGGCGACCCTGCTGCTCCGCCCCACCGGCACGGACACCCTCGCCACCCGGCTGTGGACCGAGACCGGAGCGGGCGCCTTCGCGGGCGCCGCCCCCTACGCGGCGTCCATCGTGCTGCTCGCCGCCATCCCCTCCTACCTCCTCGGAAGGCGCTCATGACCGGACTGCGCGTGACGTCGGTGACCACGTCGTACGGGTCGGGCGGCCCGGTCCTCGACGGTCTCGACCTCACCGTCCCCGACGGTGAACTGGCCGCCCTGCTCGGCCCGTCCGGCTGCGGGAAGACCACCCTCCTACGGGTCATCGCGGGGTTTCTCACGCCCGAGGCGGGCGAGATCGTCCTCGGCGGGCGCACGGTCAGCGGTCCCGGGGTCCAGGTACCGCCGGAACGCCGCGGCGTCGGCATCGTCGCCCAGGAGGGAGCGCTCTTCCCCCACATGGATGTCACCCGCAACGTGGCCTTCGGACTCCGGGGCACCGGCCGGGCCGAACGGCGTGCGCGCGCCGCCGAGATGCTGGAACTCGTCGGCCTCGGCGGCTACGGACACCGGATGCCGCACGAACTCTCCGGCGGCCAGCAACAGCGGGTCGCCCTCGCCCGCGCGCTGGCGCCCCGCCCCGCGCTGATCCTGCTCGACGAACCCTTCAACGCCCTCGACAGCGCCCTGCGCGCCGGGCTGCGCTCCGACATCCGCGCCGCGCTCCGGACCGCCGGCACCACCGCCCTCCTGGTCACCCACGACCAGGAGGAGGCCCTGTCGTCCGCCGACCGGGTCGCCGTCATCCGCGACGGCAAGGTCGTACAGACCGGCACCCCCCAGGAGCTGTACACACGGCCCGCGGACACCTGGGTGGCCTCCTTCGTCGGTGAGGCCGTCCTGCTGCCCGCCACCGTCGACGCCGGCCACGCGGTCACCGCCCTCGGCCGTATCCCGCTGACCGGAACCCCGGCGGACGGCACGCGGACAGGCACGGTCGTCCTGCGCCCGGAGCAACTGCGGCTCGTCCCCGCCTCCGACCCCTCCGTCACCCGCGCCCGCGTGACAGAAGTCCGCTACCACGGCCACGACGCCCTGATCCTCCTGGCCGCCGACGACCTGAGCACACCCGTCACGGTCCGGGCAGCAGGCCCGCTCACCCTCCGCACGGGCGACGAGACCGGCGTACACGTCACGGGCACGGCGACCCTCCATCCGCACGGGGGGCCACTCCCGGACAGAGCCGGCTGACCCGAACAGAAGCGGCGGCGTCATCCCGCCTTCACCGGCGGACGGCATGATCCCGTGAAGCTGCGCGATCCGTCCGCGTCGTCGAGTACCCGCCGGGTCCGCTGCCCCAGTGCCGGAAGGAGTACCTCCTGCTGCGCCCCCCTCGGCCGTCGGTCGGAGAACGGCTCAGCCACTCCGGCTGAACGCGAACTCGATCCAGTTGGCGAACTCCGTGGCCAGGTGCCAGCGGTGCTGGGAGATCATGCGTGGGGGGAGGAAGCGGGGGAATTCGACGCACAGGCTGGCGTGGAATCCGGCGGGCTCATCCCGGAACTGGTGGCGTACGCCGCCGATCGCCCGCCCGGTGGCCGTGCTCGCGGCGCCGGCGAACCGGACGGGAAAGTCGGAGTGGGGGACCGAGGTCAGGCCCGTGGTGTCGGCGAGGTCGATGAAGAACCGGGTGGCCAAGGGGCTGCCGCCCGTGGTCTCGATGACCTCCTGCGTACCGTCGGCGCCGACGCGGAACAGGAAGTGGTCAGGGCTGGCCGCCACCATGCTGCGGAGGAAATCCGCCCGGGTGGTGTCGAGCATCCACCGGCGGAACTCCGCCGCGCTGCCTCCCGTGATGTGGAGGTGGCACATGCTCAGATTGCGCCTGCCGTGGGAGAGCCGCGCGGTGGTGCCGGCCACCAGGTCGCCGAGCTTCACCTCACGGGCCAGACGCCGCCCGATCTCCTCGGGGCCGAGGGCGAGCTTCGCGTCGGCGAACGCGAAGCGCCGCTGTTCGAGGGTTCCCGCCGGGGCCGGGAGACCGATCTTGGCGGCGGCCCGGGAGAACCGTCGGGCCTCCCAGGCGAGCAGTGCGTCGCGGTTGTGGCGGCGGCCATCGATGATCGCGGACACGCTGACAGCCGTACTGCCCATGGTGCTGCCTCCTCAGAATCGCGGGGGACGGGTGCACCCCCTTCGGATACAGATAGCCCTTCCGGGGGCTGTCGAGTCGGCGGGGCGCGCCAGGGCGGTGGTGGGTGAGTTGACCTACTCGTCGGCGGTGGTGGTGCGGTAGCCGTCGCGGTCGGGGTAGTGGAGGGTGTCCGGCGGGTCAGTTCCACGCGGTTGGGCTTGACCATCTCCCTGTAGCGCCCGGCGAGTTCGTCCGGGTGGACGCGCGGCGGATCTCGAACACCTCACGGATGTCCTCCTGCCGGGGCGCGCGCATGATGTGGCGAGGATGTCGTCCTTGAGTCGCCGGTACACCTGCTCATCGGCAGGGTCCGTGGACCTTTGGCAAGCGGCCCCGTGGCCCCGCCCTGCCCGCACCGGCCCCCGGCCGTCACCGGGCCCTCGGATCGCGCCGGGTCGCGCCGGGTCGCCGCCCGCAGCCGCGCCTTACCCACATCGGCCCCCACCCACCCCACCCACCCCACCCCCCCCGTCACCCACACGTCCCGCCCCCGGCTGCGTTCCTCCCGTCCGGGGCGTAGGACGGGAGGGGGCAGTGCAGGCCGACGGCGGCGAGGAGCGGGTGTGGGATGCGAGTCGTGGTCGATCTGAACCGGTGCCAGGGATACGCGCAGTGCGCCTTTCTGGCGCCCGAGGTCTTTGCCCTGCGCGGCGATGAATCCCTCAGGTACCACCCCCGGATCGCCGACGACCAGCGCGAACGCGTCGGCCGCGCCGTGGCCGCCTGCCCGGTGCAGGCGATCTCCGCCGGGCCCGCGGCGGGCGCCGATGTCGACTGACCGTCCCCTGCCGCAGCTCGACACCTCCGTACGGCGAGTGGTCGTCGTCGGTGCCTCGCTCGCCGGGCTGCGGGCCGCCGAGGCGCTGCGGGACGCGGGCTTCGCCGGTGAGCTGACCCTCGTCGGCGACGAGCGGGCCTTCCCCTACGACCGCCCCCCGCTGTCCAAACAGGTGTTACTCGGCGAGGCGGGGCCGTACGACGTGGGGCTGCCCGCCCGTATACCGGTCGACGCGCACTGGCGGCTCGGCGTGCGGGCCGCCGGGGTCGATCCGCTGCGCGGACACGTCCTGCTCGCCGACGGCGACCGGCTGCCCTACGACCGCCTCCTGATCGCCACCGGCACCCGGGCCCGCCCCTGGCCGGTGCCGGAGGAGGCCGCGCTCGACGGGGTGCTCACCCTCAGGACCGGTGACGACGCCGCCGAACTCGTCCGGCGGCTCGACGCCGGACCACGCCGGGTGCTGGTGATCGGCGCCGGGTTCACCGGATCCGAGATCGCCTCCGCCTGCCGGGAGAGGGGCCTGGACGTCACCGTCGTCGAACGCGGCCCCGCCCCCCTGGTGGGCGCGCTCGGCGGGGTCCTCGGCGGCTTCGCGGCGGACGTCCAGCGCGCCCACGGAGTCGATCTGCGCTGCGGGGTGACCGTCACCGCACTGGAGGGCGACCGCGGCAGGCTCACCGGCGCCCGGCTCTCCGACGGCAACCGGGTCGCGTCCGAGGTCGCGGTGGTGTGCCTCGGCGCGGTCCGCAACACCGAGTGGCTCGACGGCTCCGGGCTGGCTGCCGGGCCCCGGGGCCTGGCCTGCGACGCGGGCTGCCGGGCCTTCGACATGTACGGCATCGTCACCGACGATGTGTTCGTCGCCGGGGACGTGGCCAGGTTCCCGCACCCCCTGTTCGAGTACCAGATGCTGTCCCTGGAGCACTGGGGCAACGCCGTCGCGCAGGCCGAGGTCGCCGCGCACAACATGGTGCGCCCCGGGCCGCGCCGCCGCCCCCATCTGGCGGTGCCCGCCTTCTGGTCCAGCCAGTTCGGCCTCAACATCAAGTCCGTCGGGGTGCCGACCTTCTCCGACCGGGTGGTGATCGCCCAGGGCTCACCCGAGGAGGGCCGCATGGTCGCGGTCTACGGCTACCGGGGGCGGGTCACCGCGGCGGTGGCCGTCAACCGGGCCAAGTACCTGGAGTACTACCAGCGGATGATCGAGACCGCCGCGCCCTTCCCGCCCCCGCCGGGCACCGCCGACCGGCACGGCGAACCGGTCCCCGTGCCCTCCGCCGTACCCGACCCCGCGGTGCTTTCCCACGGCCCGACGGTCGCCCTCACCGGACATCTGCCGGACCGGCGCCTCGCCGTGGTGCGCAGGGAATGAACCCGGGCCGGTACTTCGACGAACGCCCCGCCGACATCCGACATCCGACCGCCGACATCCGACCGCCGACCTCGGACTGCTGACCTCGGACTGCTGACCTCTGACTGCCGATCGCCGACCCGCCGCAAGGAGTGCCGACATGCCCACGGAGACCCTCTTCGAGCGGATCACCGACTACGCGAACCGCGCCGACCCCTACCCCCTCTACGCCGAACTCCGCGAGCACGGCGTGGCCCGCCAGCAGGACGGCTCGTATCTGGTGGGTACCTATGACGAGGTGGTCCAGCTGTTCCACGATCCACGGATCAGCTCCGACCTCCGCAACCGCGCCGAACCCGACGAGGCCGTCCTCGCGGAGGTCCACGGCATGGCGCCCACCTTCATCGGCCTCGACGACCCCCGGCACGAACGGCTCCGCGGGATCGCCATGCGCCCGTTCGGGCCACCGCACACCCCCGGGCGGATCGACGCGCTGCGCGGCGACATCACCCGCATCGTCCAGGACCTGACCGACGCCTTCGAGGGCCGTGAGCGCGTCGATGTCGTCGACGACTTCGCCTACCCGCTGCCCGTCACCGTGATCGGGAAGCTGCTGGGCATCCCGGCCGGGGACATGGGCCAACTCCGCGAGTGGACCGACGACATGATCACCAGCCTGGACTTCACCCAGGGCGAGGATCCCGCCGTCAAGCGCCGCCGCGGCCAGGACGCGCGCACGGCGATGGCCGTCTACTTCGGTGACCTCGCCGACTTCCGGCGCGAGCACCCCTCGGACGACCTGCTCTCGTCCTTCGTCGGCGACCCGGGCCCCGACGGGACCTTCACCCGGCAGGAACTGATGTCCACCGCCGTCCTGCTGCTGATCGCCGGACACGAGACCACTGTCAATCTGATCACCAACGGCGCACTGACCCTGCTGCGCCGGCCCGACGTGGCGGCCCGGCTCCGGGACGACCCGGCGCTGATGCCCTCGGCGGTCGAGGAACTGCTGCGCTACGAGCCTCCGGTGCACTTCCTGCCCCAGCGGACCCCGCTCGCCGACATCGAGGTGGCCGGGGTGACCATCCCCAAGGGCGCGCCCCTGATCCTGGTCCTCGCCTCCGCGAACCGTGACCCGCTGCGGTTCGCGGACCCCGACCGCTTCGACCCGGCCCGCCGGGACAACCAGCACCTCGGCTTCGGCAGCGGGATCCACAGCTGCTTCGGCGCCCCGCTGGCCCGGCTGGAGGCCAACCTCGCACTCACCGCGCTCCTGGACCGGCTCGGCGACGGCACCCACCTGGTGGAGGACCCGCCGCCGTATCGCACGAGCCCGCTGCTGCGCGGCCCCCGCCATCTGTGGATCGAACCCTGACGGTGCCAGGGCACTCAGCGGGCGTTCGCGAGGTTCTTCTCCAGCGCGGACAGGTAGTTGTCCAGATGGTGATCCTTGATGGCGTCGGTCTCCGGGGCGAACAGATCGTTCCCGACGCCCTTGGCGCGGTCCCGCAGGGTGGCGAGCAGCGGTAGGGCGTCGTGCAGCTTTCCGTGGGCGTCGAAGTAGCGGAGCGCGGCGACATGGGTGTACACGGGCTCGGGCGGGAGCCGGGGGACGATGTCGTTGTTGTTGACGAAGCGGTGGCAGCGGTCGGCGAACGCCTTGTCGTGCGCGTCGGCGAGCAGCCGTTCGCAGGTGCGGGGCTGGCCGTAGGTGTACACGCCGTCCGCGAGCAGCCGGGGCTCCTCGAAATACAGTTGGGCGGCGGCCAGCATCGCCAGCGCCGCGCCGAGGCTGTGGCCGGTGAACCAGAGGCTCTGCCCTCGGTCGCGCAGTTCCAGGACGGTGTCGCGGAGCTGCGGATAGACGGATCGCAGGGCCTGGTGGAAGCCGAAGTGGACGAAGCCCTTTCGGCCGGGCCCCGGTACGGGCGGCGTGTTGACGTCGGTGAGCCAGTCGCGGATCTGGGTGACCTCGGTGCCCCGGAAGCCCACGACGATCATGCGGTCGCTGGCCATGACGTACGCCTGGGTGTCCTCGATCGGGAACGGCATCCGGTGCGTCGAGGCGAAGTGCCGCACCTCGCCGAATCCCCAGGCGCGGGCCTGTGTCTCGATGCCGTCCGGGTCCAGTGAGGCCAGCCCGGCCGCCCGGCCCATCCAGTAGGCGTGCTCCAGGGAGTAGCGGGTCGTCGAGTGATCCAGCGCGGGAATGGTCATCGGTGTCCTTCGCGACAGCGGGCTCCGGAGCGGACGCGTGCCCCGGTCGCAGGCAACGTAGCCGTGTGCCCGGTCGTGAACGGACCGGCCGCCGCCACGATCACCCGGACGGACGAGACCGCCGGGCGCGCGCTGGAAAAGGGGGCTTGTGACGGGTCGCGTCCAGCGCAGGTCCGGTCCGGTCCACCGCCGCCTCACAGGCTCGGAGTGATCCTCTTCACCTCTGTATCGAAACTTTTGCGTTTCGCTGGGTCGGAGGTCTAGGCTTTTCGACGTACGAAACGGTTTCGTTTCGCTCTCTCCTCAGGCTTTGCGCCCCGTCCCTGACAGGAGTGCGTCTCCATGCCCCACATCGACACGACGTCCGACGCGACGCCGGACACGGCACCGGCTGCCATGTCACCGGCGAAGACCGGATCCCGGCGGGAGGCGGCGGCGTCGCCGCACCGCTGGTGGATCCTCGCCGTGGTCGCCACCGCCCAGCTGATGGTCACCCTGGACTCGACCATCGTGAACATCGCCCTGCCGTCCGCCCAGGCCGACCTCGGCTTCACCGACGGCAACCGCACCTGGATCGTCACCGCCTACTCCCTCGCCTTCGGCAGCCTGCTGCTGCTCGGCGGGCGCATCGCCGACCTCTTCGGCCGCAAGCTCGCCTTCCTGGTGGGGGTGTCCGGCTTCGCGGCGGCCTCCGCCCTGGCCGGAGCGGCCACCAGCTTCGAGATGCTCGTTGCCGGACGCGCCCTCCAGGGCGTCTTCGGCGCGCTGCTGGCCCCCGCCGCGCTCTCCCTGCTGACGACGACCTTCACCGACGCCAAGGAGCGGGCCAAGGCGTTCGGCCTGTACGGCGCGGTCGCCGGTTCCGGCGCGGCCGTCGGACTGCTGCTCGGCGGCGTGCTCACCGAGTACCTGGACTGGCGCTGGACCCTCTACGTCAACGTGGTCTTCGCGGCCGTCGCCCTGGTCGGCGGCTGGTACCTGCTCCAGCGCGGCACCCGTGAGACCGGCGCCAAGCTCGACATCCCCGGCACCGTCCTGGTCACCGGCGGACTGTTCGCCGTCGTCTACGGCTTCTCCAACGCCGAGTCGCACGGCTGGAGTTCGGCTCTCTCCTGGGGCTTCCTCGCCGCCGGAGCCCTTCTGCTCGCCGTCTTCACCTGGTGGCAGACCAGGGCCGCGCACCCGCTGCTGCCGCTGCGTGTCCTGCTCGACCGCAACCGCGGGGCGTCCTTCGCCGCGATGCTGATCATCAGTGCCGGAATGTTCGGTGTGTTCCTCTTCCTCACCTACTACCTCCAGCTCACCCTCGGCTTCTCCGCCGTGGAGACCGGTCTGGCCTTCCTGCCGATGGTCATCTCCCTGATGATCGCCGCCACCCTCGCCACCAGCCTGCTGCTGCCGCGCGTCGGGCCGAGGACCGTGGTCGGGCTGGGCATGGCCCTCGGCGCGGTCGGCATGGCCTGGCTCACCCGCCTGGACCTGACCAGCACGTACGCCGCCGATGTGCTGCCCGCCCTGGTCGTCTCCGGTATCGGTATCGGCCTCGTCATGGCTCCGGCGATGAGCCTCGCCACCAGCGGGGTCGGCGCCGACGACGCCGGAGTCGCCTCCGCCTCCGTCAACACCATGCAGCAGATCGGCGGCTCCATCGGCACGGCCCTGCTGAACACCCTCGCCGCCAGCGCCGCCACGTCCTACCTGGTCGGCCGTGACGCCGCCGACCCGCTGGTCCAGGCACAGGCCGCCCTGGACTCGTACGCCACCGCCTACTGGTGGTCGGCCGGGTTCTTCGCGGTGGGCGCCCTGCTCACGCTGGTGCTCTACCGGCGCGGTGTCCCGGCGGCCGACGCCGACGCCGCCCCCGCGGTCCACATGTGAGCGGCATGTGGTGAGCCGCGCCCGCCCTGGGACGGGGCGGGCGCGGACGGGCTCCCTGATGCCGACAGCGGGCCGGGCTGCTTGGCTGGAGGGTGGGGCCGACGCCCGTGACCGAGGAGGGACACCTGTGACCCAGCGCACCGGGACCGAGCCGAGAACCGCCCGCAGCCCCCTGCGTCTGCGGATGCTGCTGAGCGGGATCTTCCTGCCGGTGTTCGTCGCCGGCGCGGTCGGGTTTGCCATCTGGGCGGCGCTGTCCGAACCGGGGGACAGCCCCGGGCGAGCCGTCACCGTGACCCTCGCGGCCGTGTGCGCGGCGCTGGCACTGGCGGCCGGGGTGGACCTGGCGGTGCTGGTCCGACGGGTACGGGAGGAACGGCGGGTCGGTGACACCACGCTCGGGACGGGGAAGCGGTGAGGTGGCGATGACGAGCAGGACGAGCAGGACAGCCGGAACGAGCAGGACGACCAGATCGAGCAAGGCGACGAAGGCGACGCAGGCGACGAAGGTCTCGACCACGGCGACGAGAGCCAGTGTGAGGAAGCGGACGGCGACGCGTAGCGCGACCGCCGCGAAGGGCACGAGCCCCGCCGCGCGCACGAGCCCCACCAAGAGCACGCGGGCCACCAAGCGGGCCACGACCGCGCGGGGTACGAGCGTCCCGCGGACCGTCGGCGCCACAGGTACCGGCGCCGAGGCGACGTACCACGCCGTCGTCCGTGCCCTCCTCGACCGCCGTCCGCGCACCTACCCCGCCGGGGCCGGGATCCGGCTGCGTAACACCCCGGCGCCGCTGTACCAGACGCTGGTGCTCGCCGTGCTGCTCAGCGCGCGGATCAGGGCGAGTGCGGCGGTGTCGGCGGCGCGGGAGCTGTTCGCCGCCGGGCTGCGGGACGCCCGGTCGATGGCGGACGCCTCCTGGCAGGACCGGGTCGACGCGCTGGGCCGGGGCGGCTACCGGCGGTACGACGAGAGCACCGCCAATCTGCTCGGCAGGGGAGCGGAGTTGCTCCTTGAGCGCTACGGGGGTGATCTGCGGCGGCTCCGTGCGGAGGGTGACCCGAAGCGTGCGCTGCTCGACGTTCCCGGGATCGGGCCGACCGGGGCGGACATCTTTCTCCGCGATGTCCAGGGAATCTGGCCGGAATGGGCTCCCTACTTCGACCGCAAGGCCCTGGAAGGTGCTCGGCGCCTGGGGCTTCCGGTCTCGGTCCGGCGGCTGAGTCGGCTCGTGCCGGACCGTGAATGGCCCGGGTTGGCCGATGCGCTGGTGCATGTGGCGCTCGAAAAGCCTTTGGGGGACGAGGTGTTGAGTGCGGTGAGGGGGGTGTGAGTGGGGGCTCGTGGGGTGCGTGGTCGGGTGCGGGTGTGTGGGGGCTGGTCGCGCAGTTCCCCGCGCCCCTTAGGGGATCGGGGGCGGCCTGCGTCGACAGCTCCCCCGGCCGACCCCGCCTCACCTCACGTCGTGTGCAAGCCTGACACCAGGATGTCGATGACCAGTGGTGTTCGTGGGCCGAAGCCGAGGAGGACGCCGTCCTCCAGGGTGACGACTCGGCGGTCCATTCCGGCGGGTGTCTCGCGGATGCCCGGGATCTCGACGAGGCCGTCCACGCCGCCCACCGACTCCAGGCCCTTGGTCATCATCAGCAGGACATCGGGCTGTGCGTTGACCAGGGCCTCGCTGGTCAGGGGGGTGAAGGGCTGGTCGAGACCGGCGTCGACGCCCGCGTCGACCGCGCCCGCCGCCGCGATGAGGGAGTCCGCCCCGGAGCCCTTGCCGCCCATGAGATACACGGCGGCGGTGCCGCGCATGTAGAGGAACGCCACCTTGGGCGTGCTGTCCTCGGGCACGGCGTCGCGCGCGGCCTTGAGTTCGGTGTCGATACGGGAGTTGAGGGCCCGGCCCGCCTCGGGCACCCCGAGGGCCTCGGCGATCCGGGTGGTGCGCGTGGTGACATCGGCGAGTTCGGTGGCCGGGTCGAGGACCACGACCGGCACGCCCGCGTCGCGGATCTGGTCGATGGCCTCCGAGGGGCCGGTGTCGGTGTCCGCGAGGACCACGGTCGGCCGCAGCGACAGCACGCTCTCCGCACTGACGTCATGGGCCTTGGTGACCAGCGGCAGATCCTTCGCCTCCTCGAAGGTCGCCGTGATGTCCCGGCCCACCACCCGCTCGCCCAGCCCCAGTGTGAACACGATCTCGGCCACGCCGCCGTTCAGCGGCAGGATCCGCGTGGCGTCCTCCACGGTGACCTGACGGCCGTCGGAGGAGTCCACGGTGGCCGGCAGTTCCGGTTCGGGCGGCGCCCCTTCCAGCGGTACGAGGGTGTTCGCGTCGAGCCGTTCCCGCGCGGCCTCGGCCCGTTCGCCCGCCGACACGGAGGTGGCACCGGAGCCCCCCTGGTCACCGGAGGTCTCCGTGCCCCCCGAGCCGCTCGCGCACGCCCCGGTCAGCAGCGCGAGGGACAGGGCGAGGGCGGCCGGACCCCGGCGGCGCGCGGCGCGCGTCGGACGTCCGGCGGCCGTCGGGTGTGCGGTGGCGGTCGGCCGTCCCGTGGCGGTCAGGCGTCGGGTGGCCCTCGTACGACCGGCGGCACTCGTGGCTGTCATGACTCGGCCTTTCCTCTTCGCTGGCACTCAGTTGGGCGACAGTTTAGGTTAGGCTGGCCTAAGTTTTCTGAGCTGGGGGTGTTTCATGTCATCGGCAAGTGGCCCGCGCGGCAAGCGAGTCGGGTGGGCCGGCGTGGTCGCGGTCTCGGCGGCGCTGACGCTGACGGTCCCGTCGCCGGCCGTCGCGGCGGAGGGCTCGGCGACCGGCCCCGAGGGGCAGACGCTCACCGTGTCCAAGACGTCCGGCCTCACCGAGGCGGGCGAGACGGTGACCGTGTCCGGCACCGGCTACAACACCGAGAAGGGCATCTACATCGCCCTGTGCGTCGACAACGGGGCCGGCAAGACACCGACCCCCTGTGTCGGCGGGGTCGACATGTCCGGCGAGTCCGGCGCCTCGGTCTGGGTGTCCTCCAACCCGCCGTCGTACGGCGAGGGACTGGCCACGCCCTATGAAGGCAGCGGCCATGACGGGTCGTTCTCCGCGCAGCTCACGGTCCGCGCCAAGGACGCCGGCACCGACTGCACGGCGTCCGGCGTGACCTGTGCCGTCATCACCCGCAACGACCACACGCGCGGCGGTGACCAGACCCAGACGGTCCGGGTCCCGGTGACGTTCGGCGCCACGGACGGCGGGTCGTCGTCCGGCGCCGAGACGTCCCCGACGCCGACCGCCTCGGGCGGTGCCGGGACGACCGGCGGTGACACCGCCACCGGTTCCACCCATGGTTCCACCACCGGCTCCACCACGGGCGGCAACGGCTCGGACTCCGGTTCCACCGGGGACGGCCCGCTGGCCAGCACCGGTTCGGATCTCGCGCTGCCGCTCGGGCTCACCGCCGCCGGTCTGGTCGTCGTGGGCGGCGCCACCTGGGCCCTGGCCCGCAGGCGCCGGTCGGCCACATCGACGGCGGGCGCCGAGTGACGTACGGCCGGTTTCTTCGAGGGAGGGGGACGGAGAGGGTGACAAGGAGGGTGAAGGTGAAGGCCAGGAAGCGGCCCGCCGCCGCACTGGTGGTGGCGGGCGGTGCCGTGCTCGCGCTGTTCGCGCCGGGCGCGGCGACGGTGCGGGCGGCACCGGCCGGGAGCGAGATCTCCGGGGGGTACGTGGGCTGGTCCACGGCCGAACTGGCCGCCGGCGGAGTGACCCTGACGAGCGGCACCGCGTCCGCCGGGCGGAGCTGGTTCCGTGCCGAGGGCGGCACCGCCGACGCCGGGTCCGCCGAGGTCGACCTGGCCGGGACCGCCTCGTTCACGACGGGCGACGAGCCCGCGCAGGGGCTGCTCCTCGGCGAGCTGCGGCTCACCCTGGACGGCGGAACGGGCACGCTGTACGCCCGCCGGCTCGAAGGCGACCGGGGTGAATTCGCCCTCGCCGCCGTACGGCAGGGCGGCGCCGTTCCCGTCGTACGGGACACCGGGGCCACCTGGTCCGGGCTGCGGATGACCCTGACGGACGCGGGCGCCGAGCTGCTGTCCGGCTGGAGCGGGCAGGAGTTCGCCGCAGGGGAGACGCTCGGGCTGCTGGATGTGACCGTGGGCACCGGCGGCGGTACCCCGGACGCCCCGGCCGACCCCGCCGGGGACGACACGGACCCCGCCACCCCGCCGCCCGCCCCGACGGACGTACCACGGTCACCGGAGCCACCGGAGCCACCACGGGCGCCGGAGCAACAGTCCCCGGAGTCACTCGCGAGCGGTGCCGCGCCGACCGCGGCCGTGGGTACGCCCGTTCTGACGGGCGGTGGTGAACAGCGGGTCACCGGGGCCGGGTTCACGCCCGGCGCGGTGGTGCTGGTCGCCATCGACGGGGACACGCGCTATCAGGCGGTCGCCGACGAAACGGGGCGCTTCGAGCGGGCGTTCCCCGTCTACGCCAGTGCCGTGGCGGGGGAGCACGAGGTGGAGCTGACGCCCGTGACCGGGGGCGGCGGCGGTGCCGTGGCCCGGTTCGAGGTGCGCGGCACCGACTGACCCATGCGCTTGCGGCCGACCGACCCCTGCGCCGACGCGGGGGGAGCATCGGGGTGAGGGAGGAGCGGGCTCGGCGACGAGTCCGCTCCTCGGCATGCCCCGGACCGCCTGTGAAGCGCACCCCAACCACCCCTGAAAAAACGGGAGTTGGGGATTCTTGCAGACCATTGACAAGGATCCCCAGATCGGACTTAGGTTTGCCTTACCTAACTGGGGCCGCTTCCGAGAGAAGGAACCTCGTATGAGACCCGTTTCCCCCCGCACCGCCCGTAACGCCGCCCGTGCCGGTCTGGCCGTCGCCGCCTCCGCCGCGCTGACGCTGGGCCTGGCGGGCTCGGCCTCCGCCGCCACCTCGACCCGCACGATCACCGACGGCGCCACCATCTACAACCTGTCCCTCACCGCCCCGAACACCGCCACCGCCGCCGGCCAGGTCATCACCGTCTCCGGGTCCGGATACAACACCGCGCAGGGCGTCTACGTGGCCCTGTGTGCCGTCAGCGGTGCCCCGGGACAGGGCCAGCCGGGGCCCTGCCTGGGCGGCGCCGACCAGACCGGCACCACCGGGTCCTCCCACTGGGTGTCCAACTTCGGCGGTGGCACGGTCGCCAACAGCTCCCGCTTCGGGACCGGCGGCACCTTCTCCGTGAACATCTTCGTCAAGGCGACGCTGGACGACGGCAGCGTCTGCGGCGAGGACGTCACCTGCGCGGTGGTCACCCGTGCCGACCACACCGACACCACCGACCGGAAGTACGACGTGCACGTCCCGATCAGCTTCCCGTAGTCCCGTCCGGCCGGGCGTCCCGCAGTACGCGGGGCGCCCGGCCCATGGCCTGTGGGCAGCCGGACGCCACCCATCCACGAGGAACCCCATGACTGACGACACCCCCGGCACCAGCCGCCCGGACGCCCCGGCCAGACCTCGCCTGCGCCGCCCCGCCGCGCTCATCGGCTCGGCCGCGCTGATCGCCGCGGGCGCCACCGCCCTCACCATCGGCCCGCCCGCGCAGGCCGCCGACACCCCGAGGACCGGACTCGGCAAGGACGGCCAGGAACTGACCGTCTCCGCCTCCGCCGACCTCGACCCCGACGGCGAGACGCTCCGCGTGACCGGCGCGGGCTACGACGCCACCAAGGGCCTGTATGTCGCCCTGTGCAAGGACAACGGGGACAACCGGATCCCCTCCCCTTGTCTCGGCGGTGCCGATCAGACCGGCGGCAGCGGTTCCTCCCAGTGGATCGTCCCGCCGGGCGACCCCAACGAGGGCGATCTCACCGAGACCTGGGGCGCGGGCGGCACCTTCGACGTCCGGATCGACGTGAAGGCGCAGGACGGCGGCCTCGACTGCACCCAGGTCGCCTGCTCGGTGATCACCCGCGTCGACCACCGCGCCGCGGGCGACCGCTCCCAGGACGTCCGGGTCCCCGTCACCTTCGAGGGCCAGGACCCCGGTGAGCCCGGCGGCGGTGTGGATGTGCCCGCCGGTACGGTCAGTTATGTGCGCGCCGCCGAGTACGGCACCGCGGGTCAGCCCAACGATCTGCTGCTGCACCCCGAGTCCGGGAAGCTGTACGTCGGTTCGAACAACATCCCCGACACCGCCGATGTCAACGAGGCCGGACTGTACGTCCTCGACCCGAAGGACGGCAGGGTCCTCAGCCATGTCGCCCAGGCGCCCAGCTCCACCGGGGTGCTCGCCCCGCGCAACGTCCAGCGGATCGCCGGACCGCTCGCCGGGGACGGCGTCGTCTTCCAGTACCCGGTGCGCGGCATCGGCACCGCCAAGGACGGTGACACCGCCGCCACCGGGTTCTGGCCGGCGGGCGCCTCCATCAACGGCATCGCGCCCGGCACCGACGCCGCCACCGTGCTGGTCTCCCAGGGCACCACCCTGTCCGAGATCGAGTACGCCACCGGCACCGTCCGGCGCACGGTCACCCTCGACGGCGTGGGCGAACTCGCCACCGACACCGCCCGCCAGGCCGTCTGGGCCGTCGACTACGCGACGAAGAAACTGCGCCGGATCGACACCGGCACCCTCGCGGTCACCGCCACCGCCGATCTCCCCTCCGACCTGCTGGCCTTCGTCCAGGTCGACCCACGGACCGGCGATGTCTGGGTGGGCAGCGGCTACGACGTCCTCGTCCTCGACCAGGACGCCACCGTCCTGACCACCCTGACGGGCACCGACCGCCCGACCGCCGTCGCCTTCGACCAGGACACCGGCTCGGCGTTCGTGCTGCGCGAGGACTACGGCAGCGCCGAGGACGGCGCCGACAACGTCGGCTCCCTCGACATCCTCTCCACCACCACCTACGAGAAGGCCGCCGAGTCCCTCGCCCTGCCGGGCAGCCGGGCCGGGGCCTACGCGGGCGTCGCCGTCACCCCGGGCGCGGGCACCGTCTTCGTCACCAACCAGGCGGAGAGCGAGGTGCTGCGGCTGGAGCGCCGGATGTCGCCGAAGGTGACCCAGTCCCCGACGGACCGGAGCGTCGCCCCCGACGACGAGGTCACCCTCGTCGCGGCGGCCGAGGGCACCCCGGCACCGGCCGTGCGCTGGCAGGTCAGCCCGGACGACGGCCAGACCTGGACGACCATCGAGGGCGCCACCCAGAACGCGTACCGCTTCACGGCGAAGCAGTCGCAGGACGGCTACCGCTACCGCGCGGAGTTCACCAACACGGTCGGCACCACCCGCACCACGCCGGTCACCCTCTCCGTGGAGGAGCCCGACGACGGCGGCACCGGCGGCGGTGACGGCGGTGCGGAGGAGCCGTCGGACACCCGGACCGGGACCGGCCCCGAGGGCCAGCGGCTCACCGTCACCCCGGTCAACCACCTCGCGGTGGAGGACCAGAAACTCACCGTCACCGGCTCCGGCTACGACACCGACAAGGGCGTCTATGTCGCCCTGTGCGTCGACAACGGCCCCGGCGAACTGCCCAGCCCCTGCGTCGGCGGCGTCGACATGACCGGCACCTCGCACTCCTCGGCGTGGATCTCCGCCAACCCGCCGGACTACGGCGAGGACCTGGCGATCCCGTACGGCGCCGGCGGCACCTTCGAGGTCGAGCTGACCGTGGACGCGGCGGACGAGTTCACCGACTGCTTCGAGGTGACCTGCGTCCTCGCGACCCGCGCCGACCACACCCTGTCCGGCGACCGCACCCAGGACGTCAAGGTGCCGGTGGCGTTCACCGGCCAGGACCCGGTGGACACCGACCCCGACGGCGGTGACACCGGAGGCGGTGACACGGGCGGTGACACCGGCGGCGGTACGGGCGGCACCGGCGGCACGGGAGGCACCGACGGCGGCTCCACGGGCGGCGGTTCGAGCAGCGACGGCGGCACCACCTCCGGCTCGGCGGGCGGCACCGGCACCACCGGCGGTTCGACCGGCGGCACCGGTACGACCACCACCGGCGGCGGCAGCCTCGCCTCCACCGGCGCCACCATCGGCACGGCCGCCGCGCTGGCCGCGCTGCTCACGGCCACCGGCTGGTTCGTCCACCGCCGCGCCCGCGCCCGCGCCACGGCGGACCCGGCACCGGCCGCCGCCGAGTGAGGTCGGGCCCGCACCCCGGGGTACGGGGTGCGGGCCCTTGTGGGGGACACCGGCCACTGGCGGCCGGCACGGTAGGGGCCGTGGCCCCTACTGGTTGATGACGAACTGCGATCCCGGCTGGACCAGGATGTTCCCGTCGGCCGAGTTGGTGATCGTCACGTTCGACAGGGTCGCGCTGCCCCGGGCCCCGCTCATGGCGAGGATGCCGGCGCCGTGGTTGGACTTGTCGATGACGACATTGGAGATCTGGGCGGTCACCGTGCCGCCGCCCGTCTTGAACTGGATCCCGTCGTACGTGGAGTCATGGATCTCGGTGTCCCGGATCACGACTCCCGGGATGCCCTGCCCCTGGGCGAACAGGGTGATGGCCCCGAACTCCTGGTCCTCGTTCCAGAAGGCGCCGCCCGTGCGGTACAGGCCGTTGTTGGCGATCAGGGTCTGCCCGGAGAAGGGCAGCGGATCGTGATCGGTCGCCAGCATGATGCCCGGGTAGTTCATGGTGTCGGAGATCAGATTGTTCTCGATGGTGTTGTCATAGCCGCCGTAGACCGCGATCCCATTGGCCCGCCAGGGCAGCTGGATGGTGTTGTTGCGGAAGGTGTTGTCGTGGCCGATGTCGACGGACTGGTCCTTGACGTACTTGTTGGCCCACACGGCGAGCGCGTCGTCCCCGGTGTTGCGGAAGGACGAGTTCTCCACCGTCGAGTTGCGGGTGCCGTTGGAGAAGTTGATGCCGTCCGCGTACGTGTTGCGGATCCGCATCCCGGAGAACTCCAGGCCGTCGGCCGGACCCCACAGGTCGGGGATGTTGCTGTAGTCGCGGCCGACCCACACCCCGACATTGGCGTGCTCGATCCACACATTGCTGATCTTGGTGTCCTTGCCGAACCGGCCGTTGAGCCCGACGCCGCCCTCCGCGCCGCCCGCGCCGCCCCGGATGGTGCCGGAACCGAAGATCGCGATGTCGGAGATCTGGGTGTTGTCGTCGATGTCGAAGCCGAAGTTGCCCTCGTGCGGATGGTTGATGCCGCCCGCCTCCTGCGGCGGGGTCAGCGTGTAGAGCTGGGAGTGCCACATGCCGGCGCCCCGGATGGTGACATCGCTGATGCCGACCTGGTTGTACTGACCCCGGTTGAGCGGGTCGTCGGTCAGGATCTTCTGCTCCTGGCGCCACTGGCCCGCCGGGATCCACACGCAGCCGATCTGCCCGTTCTGGTCGGCGGTCACGGCCCGCTGGATGGCGTCCGTGTCGTCGAGCCCGTCATTGGGCACCGCCCCGTACTGGGTGATCGACACACATCCGGCCGGCTGCGGGGTGGGCGGCGCCACCTGCTCCAGATCGATCAGGTCGATGATGTAGAAGGGGGCCGTGTCCCCGGCGTCCCGCTGCAACCGGAACGTGGTCCCCGCCGGGTAGGACTGCGCCAGCAGCGCGTTGGACTCGTCGAACAGCCGCCGCGCGTCCGTCTGCGGGGTGTTGGTCAGCCCCTCCGGGTCGTCCGTGGTGCCGTACAGCCAGCTGTGCTTGGACGACAGATTGATCTTGCGTACGAAGGTGCCGTTGGCGTAGAGGCTGATCGTCGCCTCGGTGCCGCCACCGCCCGCCGCGTCCGGGATGGAGTTGCGCACGACGATCGAGTTGGCCGCCGCGGTGGAGGTGAACTCCACGTACTGGCCCGTCGAGTTGAGCCGCACCGACTGACGGCCGGAGGACTCGGTGGCGAAGTTGGTGTGTCCGAAGGTCCGCTGCGCGTCCGCCGTCAGCAGCGTGCCGTTGTGGGTGCCCTTCTCCGCCTCGTACTCGATGTAGGGCACCGCCGCGCCCCGGCCGACCACGATCGAGCGGGAGTAGACGTTGTTGTTCTCGTTGGTCTCGGTGACGGTGTTCGTGGCGTCGGCGGTCGCGGTGAGCACGGCCGCGCCGCTGGTCGCCGTCCAGGTGCCGGAGATGGCGACCGTGGCGGTGGCGCCCGCCGCGATCGATCCGGCCGTGCCGTTGAGGGTGGTGGAGCCGGCCGTGACCCGGGTGACGGAACCCGCCGGGACGGCTGTCGTGCCGCGGTTGTGCACCGACACCGTGAAGGAGACGGAGGCGCCGGCCGCCGGGCTCGACGGGTTGGTGCTGATGCCGCGGACCTCAAGGTCGGGGCCGGGGCTCTGGGCGACGGTCAGCTTGGTGGCCGCCGTCCGGCTGTTGTTGCTGTTGTCGAGTTCGGGCACGGTGTCCGTCGGGTCCACCACCGCCGAGACGGTGTAGCTGCCCGTGGTCCGCTTGCCCACGGTCACCGGTACGGTGGCGGAGGCGCCCGCCGCGAGGGCGGCCACCGGGGCGCTGCCCGCGACCGTGCCCTCCAGGCTGACGTCGACCGTCGAGGCCGGTGCGGCGGCGGTGCCCGCGTTGCGCACGGTCACCTGGGCCGTGACGCTGTCCGACTCGGTGGGCGCGGCGGGGGTCCAGGTCAGCTCGTTGATCACCAGGTCGGGGTTGGGCGCGGCCGTCCCGATCACCTCGAACTCGGCGATCTGGGCGCCGTATCCGCTGCTGTTGGAGTGGACCGTCAGCCGTACGTCGGCGTAGCGCCCGCTGACCGGGATGGTCACCGTGTTGGCGTTGGCGCCGGGGCTGAAGGCGTAGTCGGCGCGGGCCTTGATCGAGGTGAAGGCCGATGAGCCCTGCGGCCGGCCGAGCACCTCGATGTTCTGGGTCCGGGCCGCCCATGCCGCGGCCGGGTTGAGCTTGAGGGTGATCCCGGACAGGTCGGCGTTGGCGCCCAGCTCCGCGGTCAGCGAGGCCGGGTGGCCGTTGGACTCCCAGTAGGTGCCCACCTGGCCGTCGTTGGCGTTGGCCGCGACGAACGAGTGGACGCTGGAGGTGGCGGTGATCGGCTTGCCGCGGGCCAGGTTGGTGCCGACCGGCGGCTCGCCCGTCCCGGGATCGGTGCCGCGGATCTCCAGCTCGGACAGCTGACCGGCGTTCCAGCCGGTGTTGGCGGTCACCTGGACCCGTACGTAGCGCACGCTGCGGGCCGTGAAGTCGACGGTCACCGTGTTGGCGGACGCCGGGGCGAAGCTGCGGGCGGCGGAGGCGGACAGGGCGGTGAAGGTGGAGCCGTCCGTGCTGCCCTCGATGGCGAGGGTCTGGGTCCTGGCGCCCCAGGAGGCGGGCAGCTTCAGGGCCACCTGGTTCACCTCGACCGCGCTGCCCAGGTCGACGCGGACCCAGCTCGGGAAGGACCCGGTCGGGCCCTCCCAGTACGACTGCTGGCTGCCGTCGGTGACGTTCGCGGCCGGGTAGCCGCCGACCGAGCCGCTCGCGGTGGCGGTCTTGCCCAGGGCGAGATTGGGGCCGACGGCCGCGGTTGCGGCGCCGGCCGTGCCGGGTTGCAGGCCGAAGGCGACCAGCGCGGCCAGAATCAGGCCGGTGATCGTCCTAAGACCGTGTCTTGTCCGTCTCATGGCGTCCTCGTTCCATGGCGGGGGACGACGGGGGGAGGGGTGCGCTGGACCTGTTGTCCGGAACTACCGGAGTGGAGTTGGGATTTTGCGTGAATCGATCGTAAGTTTGCGCGGCTTGGGTGATAGATTTCTGGCCGGGTTCCCGTTTGTCAATGGCATGAACACGAAGAGATGCACAGGGCGCCGGGGCGCGAGGGGTCGGTTTCCGGCCCACGGGGCGAAGTGACGGGCGATATCGATCGATTCGCGCCACCGGGGTACCCCGCCTGGACTCGACCTTGTCCCCACTCGCCGCCGGGGCTGAGGAGGGTGGGTCGGGGGGCGGGCCCAGGGGCGGGGTGAGGCGCGGGCTGGGCGGACGGTATGCGTCCCGGTCCGCGAACGGGGGAGCGGGTCCGGGCCGGCTCAGGGCGTCCGCCCGGCCGCGGCCTCAAGGCATCCGGGACTCCCCGTCGACATTCGCCGGCCGTGGCCCCGGCCGCCCCGGACCGGCCCACGGCATTGGCCCGACCGCGACCTCGGGCAGGTCGGGCGGACTCGCGGCATCCGCCGGGCCGTGCCAACGGACACCCCGGACCAGGCCACGGCATTCGCTCGGCCGTGCTCCCGGGTCCGTCGGACGGGCCGACGGCGTCCGCTTGGCCGTGTTTTCGGGTGTCTTGGGCTCGCGGATGGCGTTCGCCTGGTCGTGGCTTCGGGTGCGTCAGGTTGGCTCGTGGTGTTTGTCCGGCTGTGTTTCCAGGTCTGCTGGGCGTGCCGCCGGGCGTCCGCCTGGCTGTGATTTCGGGTGCTTGGGCTCACCGGCGGCGTTCGCCTGGATGTGGCTTCGGGTGCGTCGGGTCGGCTCGCGGCATTCGCCCGGTCGCGATCCCGGGTCTGTCGGACGGGCCGACGGCATTCGCCCGGTCGTCGCCCCGGCTACCCCGGACGAGCCGACGGCATCCGCCCCGTCGTCGCCCCGGCTACCCCGGACGGGTCAACGGCATCCGCCCTGTCGCCACCCGGCCACCCCGCGCCGACCCACACGCCATCCGCCCGGCCGTCACCCCGGGCGCGCCGGACGTACTGACGGCGCACGGGAGGGGCGAGCGGCGCAGAGGCGGGAGCAGGGGTCGGGGCCACATGCGCCCTGTCACGCCGCGGCGCCCGGCACTTACAGTGTGTCCCCCACAGCCCTGCGGCCCGGCCGGCAGGGCCGAGCCCCATCTGTACGGATCTCGCCCCACCTGTACGGTCACCGCCCGGCCCGCCCTGACCCCCGCCGGACCGAACTCCGCGGCCGGCGTCCCGGCCCGGCTCCGGCGTGACGGGTGGCGGTGACCGCGTGTGTCAGGCACCACCCGTGAGAGCGCCCGGCCGCGCGCAGGCGGAACTGCGCGCGGCACCGGCGCGTCCCGAGCCGTTGGAGGCCGCTGTGTCCCGACCGTGCGTCGCCCTCGTCACCGATCCCACCTCGCCCGAAGGCTGCGGGGACGTCCTCGCCGAAGCCGTCGAGCAGCTCACCGGCCGCCCCCCGGTGCGGATCGACTCCCGGCACTTCGCCACCGGCGGCACCGGCCGCGGCGTCCGGTCCGGGAACCGGTTGCGCCTGATCGTCCCCGGTCAGGGGCTCGACGTGGAGCCGGACGTGGTGGTCCTGTACGAGATTCCGCCGCACCGCCGCCACACCCTCGCCGGGTTCCAGCGCCTGCTGGTCCGCCACGATGTCGTGACCCTCGGAACCGGTGTGTCCGCCTGGCGCACCGCCACCGAGAAGAACCTCACCGTGGAGCGCTTCCAGCGGGACGGCGTTGCCCACATGGAGACCATCGTCCTGTCCCGGCCGAGCCCGCACGAGGCGTCGGCCGCGTTCGGGAAACTCGGCGGCGACGTCTGGGCCCGCCCGGTGATCGGCACCGGCGGCTACGACACCTTCCATGTCACCGGCCTCGACCGCCTGGAGCACGTCACCGACTTCTACGCCGAACGCGGCACCGACTGGATGCTGTCCAAGGACGCCGGGAACATCACCGCCGACGGCATGCGCCACCAGTTCCGGGTCTTCGTCCTGAACGGCCGGGTCGTGCACGCCCGCGAACACCTCCAGCCGGAGCCCGACGAGCCCTGCAACACCAGCCAGGGCGCCACCGCGGTGTTCCTCACCCCCGAGGAACTCGACCCCCGCCTCACCGACCTCGCCGTGGCCGCCACCGCCTCGATCGGCCTCCCCTTCTCCGGCGTCGACCTCGCCATCGAGAACGGCGGCGTCGTCTTCGAGGTCAATGTCCAGCCCGCCTTCATCCCGGGCGAACTCCGCAAGGCGGCCGTCCCCTACATCGAGGCCCACCTCCAGGCCCTGAAGTCCCAGCGCACGGGGCGGCAACGCCCGTCGGACCGAAGGGCGGGGGCGGGCGAGCGACCGGCGTGAGGGGAGGGGGTGGGGGGTGGGGCGAGGGTGCCTGAGAGGTGCCGGCGGGCCTCCGGCGGCGTAACGCGCGCGGGCCCGTTCCCCCCTGCGGTGGCGGGGAGGGCCGAGTCCCGACGGGGCCCGCGCAGGCGGCGGTAGCTCCCCCCGGGCGGCCCCCACTCCGCCGCCGCCCCGCCCCGTCCCCCCGCTCAACCGCCCGCCCGCTCGACCGGCCCCTTCCCAAGCCCCGATGTACGCTCCGAGACATGCGGATCTCCGTTTCCTCCGACATGGACGAACCCGTTGCCCGCCGCCTGGTCGTGGAACTGCGCGAACGTGGACACGAGGTGGTGGCGCGCGGGGCGCTGCGCCCCGGGGACGACCCGCAGTGGGCGGTGTGCTCGGCGGCGGCGGCCCGGGACGTGGCCGACGGGGCCGCCGATCAGGCCGTCGTCTGCTGCTGGACCGGCACCGGCGCGTCGATCGCCGCGAACAAGGTGCCCGGCGTGCGGGCCGCCCTGTGCGCCGACGCCTACACCGCCGACGCCTACACCGCCGACGGCGCCCGCCGCTGGAACGACGCCAACGTCCTCGCCCTCAGCCTGCGCCTGACCTCCGAACCGCTGCTCCGGGAGATCCTCGACGCCTGGTTCGCGGCCGAGGCCAGCACGGACCCCGAGGACCGGGGGAACGTCCTCCACGTGGACCGTATCGACGCCGCCCCGACCCGAGCGGCGGACCCGGCCGTCCCCGGCGGCGCCCTTTAGGCCCGCGCCGCCCCTGGGACCCGTACCGGACACCGCCCGCTGCGTGAGGAGCGTCGGAGTGACCCGCTGGATCTGGGAGTACGACGGCTACGACCCGGCCGACCAGCGGCTGCGGGAGTCCCTGTGCACCCTCGGCAACGGCAGCTTCGCCACCCGGGGCGCCCTGCCCGAGTGCGCCGCGAACGGCATCCACTACCCGGGGACGTACGTCGCCGGCTGCTACAACCGGCTGACCTCCTCCGTCGCCGGCCGCGAGGTCGACAACGAGGACATGGTCAACGTCCCCAACTGGCTGCCACTGCGCTTCCGCCCGCTCGGCCGCCGCTGGCTCACCCCGGACCATGCCACCGTCCTCGACCACCGCCAGGCCCTGCACCTGGACGCCGGCACCCTGGAACGCCGTACCCGCTACGCCCTGCCCGACGGCGGCGAGCTGACGGTACGGCAGCTGCGGCTCGTGCACATGGGCGATCCGCATCTCGCCGCGCTGCGCACCGAGTTCACCGCCGAGGGCGCCGACATCGAGCTGGAGGTCGAGGCCGCTCTCGACGGCGGTGTCCGCAACTCCGGCGTCGCCCGCTACCGCGACCTCGACGGCCACCACCTCACCCACGTCCACACCGGCACCCACACCCCCGACACCGTCTGGCTGCGCTGCCGCACCCGCACCTCCGACATCCGCATCGGCATGGCGAGCCGCATCATCACGGACGCCGCCCTCGGCGTACGGCACACCCCGCCCCGCGCGATCCAGTACCTCACCCTGCGCCTCACCCCCGGCACCACGGCCACCGTCGACAAGACCGTCGCCCTGCACACCTCCCGCGACCCCGCCATCAGTGACCCCCTGTACGCCGCCCTGTCCCGCGTCGAACGCGCCCCCGGCTTCGACGCGCTCCTCGACTCCCACCGCGCCGCCTGGGCCCAACTGTGGCGCCGCGCCGATCTCGACGTGCCCGGCGAGGCGGGCCGGATCCTGCGGCTGCACCTCTTCCACGTCCTCCAGACCCTCTCGCCGCACACCGCCGACATCGATGTCGGAGTGCCCGCGCGCGGCCTGCACGGAGAGGCGTACCGGGGCCATGTCTTCTGGGACGAACTCTTCGTGCTGCCCTACCTCAACCTGCACTTCCCCGAGGTCTCCCGCGCCCTGCTGCTCTACCGCCACCGCCGCCTGGAACAGGCCCGCACCGCCGCCCGGGACGCGGGCCGCCGGGGCGCGATGTACCCGTGGCAGAGCGGCAGCGACGGCCGCGAGGAGACCCAGCAGCTCCATCTCAACCCCAACTCCGGCCGCTGGCTGCCCGACCACTCCCGGCTCCAGCACCACGTCGGCTCCGCCATCGCGTACAACGTGTGGCAGTACTGCGAGGCCAGCGGCGACACCGAGTTCCTGCACACCAAGGGCGCCGAGACCATGCTCCAGATCGCCCGCTTCTGGGCCGACGCCGCCGACTTCGACCCGCGCCTCGGGCGCTACCGCATCGCCGGGGTGGTCGGTCCCGACGAGTACCACGACGCCTACCCGGGCGCGAAGCGACCCGGGCTCGTCGACAACGCGTACACCAACGTCACCGCCGCCTGGGTGCTGGCCCGCACCCTGGACCTGATCGCCGGTCTGCCCGCGCCGCGCCGCCGCGAACTCACCGAGCGCACCGGCCTGGACGACGGCGAACTCGACCAGTGGGAGGACATCTCGCACAAGCTGCACGTCCCCTTCCACGAAGGGGTGATCAGCCAGTTCGACGGCTACGGCGACCTCGCCGAACTCGACTGGCAGCGCTACCGCGAGCGGTACGGCGACATCCGCCGCCTGGACCGGATCCTGGAGGCCGAGGGCGACACCGTCAACCGCTACCAGGCCT
Source organism: Streptomyces sp. NPDC059477 (assembly GCF_042749375.1). Classification (NCBI taxonomy): domain Bacteria; kingdom Bacillati; phylum Actinomycetota; class Actinomycetes; order Kitasatosporales; family Streptomycetaceae; genus Streptomyces; species Streptomyces sp. NPDC059477. Next base: position 51,187 of record NZ_JBHYUG010000026.1, read on the forward strand.
CCAAACAGGCCGATGTCCTGATGCTGGGCTATCTCTTCTCCCCGGCCGAACTGCACGCCCTCTTCCACCGGCTGGGGATGCCGCTGGACGACGAGACCTGGCGGCGCACCGTCGACCACTACCTCCACCGCACCAGCCACGGCTCCACCCTCAGCGGCCTGGTGCACGGCTGGGTGCTGGCCCGCGACCGGCGCGCGGAGGCCTGGGAGTTCGTCCAGGAGGCGCTGCGCGGCGACATCGCCGACATCCAGGGCGGCACCACGGGCGAGGGCATCCACCTCGGCGCGATGGCCGGCACCCTCGATCTCGTCCAGCGCGGACTGACCGGTCTGGAGACCCGGGACGGCGCCCTGTGGCTGGACCCGGTGCCGCTCCCCGAGCTGTCGTCGTACGGCTTCTCCGTGCGCTACCAGGCCCACTGGGGCGTCCGTTTCCGGCTGCGCCAGGGCAATCTGGAGATCACGGTGCCCAATCACACCGACGCCGCCCCCATCGACGTACGCCTCCCGGACCGCGCGTTCTCCCTCGGACCGGGCGAGACCGCCCGGCTGCTGCTCCCGGCGGAGGACGGCACGCAGGGGCGTCGCCCCCCATCCCTCGCACCAGGAAAGTTGACACCATGACCGACAAGCTCACCGTGGGTGTCCTGGGTACCGGCATCATGGGCGCCGCGATGGCCCGCAGCCTCGCCCGCGCCGGACACTCCGTCCGAGCCTGGAACCGCAGTCGCGCCAAGGCTGAGCCGCTGGCCGCCGACGGCATCCGGATCGCGGACAGCCCCGCCGAGGCGGTACGGGACGCGGACGCCGTGCTCACCATGCTGTACGACGGCGGCACGGTCCGGCAGGTCATCGCCGAGGCCGCTCCTGGGCTCCGCCCCGGCACGGTCTGGTCCCAGTCGACCACCGCGAGCCTGGAGGACGTCGCCGCGCTGGCGGCCCTGGCCGGGCAGCACGGGGTGATCTGCTACGACGCCCCGGTCCTGGGCACCCGGCAGCCCGCCGAGGCCGGTGAGCTGACCGTGCTCGCCGCCGGGCCGGTGGCCGGGCGGGAGCGGATCACGCCGGTCTTCGACGCGATCGGCGCCCGGACCGTGTGGACCGGCGACGACGCGGCGGCGGCCACCTCCACCCGGCTCAAACTGGTCGCCAACGGCTGGCTCGTCACCGCCACCAACGCGACCGGCGAGATGCTCGCCCTGTGCGAGGCGCTCGACGTGGACCCGCAGCGGTTCTTCGAGGCGATCGCGGGCGGCACGCTCGACATGCCCCTGCTGCACGCCAAGGCCGCCCTGCTGCGGGAGGGACGGCTGAGCCCGCCCCAGTTCGCCGTGGCCACCGCCGCCAAGGACGCGCGGCTGATCGTCGCGGCGGGGGAGCGGCACGGCGTACGTCTCGATCTGACCGCCGCGAGCGCGGAGCGGTTCGCCCGCGCGGAGGCGCAGGGGCACGGCGACGAGGATGTGGTGGCGGCGTACTACGCCAGCTTCGACGGACGGCCGCCCGCGGCGGTGTGACCCACGGGGCCGCCCGCGGCGGTGTGACCCACGGGTCTGCCCACGGCGGTGTGACCCACGGGTCTGCCCACGGGTCACCCGGGTCGGTCAGTGGGCGCCGAGCCCGCCCCCGCCGAAGGACCCGCTGCTGCCCTTGCTCCACTTCGGCCGGTCCTTGGACGGGGACGAACTGGGCCGGGTCTGCATATTGCCCAGCTCGTACGGGGTCATGGCGCGTCCGCCCTTGGGCACCTTGGGCACCTCGTCGGGCTCGCGGCTCTCCATGACCTCGTGGACCGGGCCGCCCTCCGGTGGCCGTGGATGCTCCTCGGGCCGTGGCGTGGGTGGCTCACGGTCCTTGATCCGGTTGCCTAGCCAGAAACTCCCCGCCAGGACGGCCAGGAGCGCCACGGCGATCACGAACAGACCGAGGCTGAGCAGTCCGCTCGCCGCGGCCAACTGCATGGGTGCACTGCTCATACCTCATGAATACCCCCAAATGGGTGCCCCGACCAGTCGGGGTCCCGGAATCCCGCCCTCTTCGCCTTCGGCGACGGCAGGGGCCGCCTTGGGCTCCCCGGCCCTCCGGGCCCTCCTGGCCCTGGCCGCCTGGGCCGCCGGTGGTGCCGCGCCCGGCCCCGCCGCTTGCCGCGAGCCGTCCCCGCACGGCTACGCTGGCCCCGCCTCCTGATCACTTTCGGCGGGTCCTGGCCGACTCTGTCGTGGTGTGTGCCCGGCGCCGTTCAAAGTCGGACGGCCGGTCGCCATACTGGACGGGCCAGGGGAGGGCGCGGCAACAGGTGACGGGGGCGACTGCGGGCGATGGCGGAGACCAGGCTGATCCAGGGCCGGTACCGGCTGCTCGACCTGATCGGGCGCGGCGGCATGGGCGAGGTGTGGCGGGCGCGCGACGAGTCGCTGGGGCGGCAGGTGGCCGTCAAGTGCCTGAAGCCGATGGGCCCGCAGCACGATGCGTCCTTCACCCGGGTCCTGCGCGAGCGGTTCCGCCGGGAGGCCCGGGTGGCCGCCGCGTTGCAACATCGCGGGATCACGGTGGTGCACGACTTCGGCGAGTCCGAGGGTGTGCTGTTCCTGGTGATGGAACTGCTGGAGGGCCGCAACCTCAGCCAGTTGCTGGACGACAACCGGCAGCATCCGCTGGCCGTCGACGATGTCGTCGAGATAGCGGACCAGGTCGCCGCCGCCCTCGCCTACACCCACCAGCAGGGCATCGTGCACCGCGACCTGAAGCCCGCCAACATCGTCCGGCTCGGCGACGGCACGGTGAAGATCTGCGACTTCGGCATCGCCCGGCTCGGCCATGACATCGGCTTCACCTCCAAGCTCACCAGCACCGGCGTGGCGATGGGCACCCCGCACTACATGTCCCCCGAGCAGATCGTCGGCAGCGAGGTCGACCAGCGCAGCGACCTCTACTCCCTGGGCTGTGTGCTGTACGAGATCGCCACGGGCGTGCCGCCGTTCGACCTCGGCGACCCCTGGGCGATCCTCGTCGGTCACCGCGACACCGTGCCCACCCCGCCCCGCACCCACCGCGCCGAACTCCCCGCCTACCTTGAGGAGATCATCCTCGACCTGCTCGCCAAACAGCCCGACGAACGCCCCGATGACGCCCGCGAACTGGGCCGCCGGATCAACGCCGCCCGCGCCACACCTGTCCGGGTGCCGACCCTGGCCGCCACCCGCCCCCGGCCCGGCGTGCGTACCGCCACCCCCGGACCCCGTACGACGGCGCCCGGCCCCCGGACCGCGCCCGAACCCGCCGCCCCGGCCGGCCGGCTGCCCGCCTGGACCCGGGGCATGACCACCGGCCACAAGGCCACCGGCGCCGGACCGCACGCCACCCCGCCGGACACCTGGGCGGCCCTGACCGGCGACTGGACCGCCCGCCCGGACACCGCCCGCCCGGACACCGCCCGCCCGGACACCGGCCGTTTCGCCGAACCCGTCCCCGCCGAACCTGTCCCCGGCGGCCCGCCCACCCCCTCCCCCGAGGTGCTCGCCGACCTCGCCGGACGGCACAACGCCGGGCTCAGCCTCGGACGTCTCGGCCGCTGGCCCGAGGCCGGTGAGACACACCGCGCGGTCGCCGCCGAACGCGAGCGGCTGCTCGGCCCCGGCCACCCCGACACCCTCGCCAGCCGCTACGAGATCGCCTTCACCCTCAGCCGCACCGGCCACGCCGCCGACGCGCTCGCCGAGTACACCCATGTCGCCCAGGCCCGCCACCGCGCCCTGGGCCCCGGCCACCCGGACACCCTCGCCGCCCGGCAGGAGATGGCGTACGTACTGGGCCAGCTGGGGCGGCCCTTCGACGCCCACGAGGTCTACACCTCCGTCCTCGCCGCCCGCGAGCACGCCATGGGCCCCGACCATCCCGACACCCTGCGCTGCCGCCACAACCTCGCCTTCAACCTCTCCCGGCTCGGCCGCCTGGAGGAGTCGTACCGCATGGCCCGCGAGGTCGCCGACGCCCGCGCCCGGGTCCTCGGCCCACAGCACCCGGACACCCTCGTCACCCGCTACGAGGTCGGCTACGCGCTCGGCCAGCTGGGGCACTGGGCGCAGGCCCTCCAGGCCTACCGCGAGGTCGCCGACGCACGGGCACAGGCCCTCGGCCCCGACCACCCCGACACCCTCGCCGCCCGCTACGAGATCGGCATCAGCCTCGGCCGCCTCGGCCGCAGCGCCGAAGCCCTCACCCTCTACCGCGCCCTGGTCGCCGACCGCACCCGCGTGCACGGCCCCGCCCACCCCGAGACCCTCCGCGCCCGCCACGGCCTCGGCGTCAACCTCGGCCGGCTGAACCGCTGGGACGAGGCGCTCACCGAGTCCGCGGACGTCTGCGCGATCCGCGAGCGCGCCATGGGCCCCGACCATCCCGACACCCTGGTCTCCCGCCGCGAGGTCGCCGTCGGCCTGGGCTGGCTGGGCCGCTGGGCCGACGCCCTCGCCGAGTACCGGAAGGTCGCCGAGGCCCGCGAACGCGTCCTGGGCGCCGCCCACCCGGACACCCTCGCCAGCCGCAACGACGAAGCCCACTGCCTCGAACAACTCGGCCGCACCGCAGAGGCGGGCCAGCTCTACCGCCGAGTCGCCGCCCTACGGGGGCAGGGGGCCCCGGGCGGGAGCTGAGACGCCGGGTGGGGGGTGAGGCGGGTGGTCGGGGTGGTGGGGTGGTGGGGTGGGATGGTCCGGTGGTTCGGGCGGGGCGGCTGGGCCGTGTCCGGTGCTCGTGCCGCCCTGCTGGGCTGAACGGGGAGGTTCCCCACCCCCCATCACCACCCGCATTCCCCCGCCCCCTGGCCCATCGCGATCACCTCGTGTTACCAAGAAACATGCCTGCTCGTGAGGGGATCGGGTCTGTGTCGGTCTATGACGTCGTGGTGGTCGGTGGTGGTCACAACGGGCTGGTCGCCGCCGGCTATCTGGCGCGGGCGGGACGTTCCGTGCTGGTGTTGGAGCGGCTCGGGCATATCGGGGGTGCGGCTGTTTCGTCGCGGCCCTTCGCCGGGGTCGACGCGCGGCTGTCGCGGTACTCGTATCTGGTCAGTCTGCTGCCCGGGAAGATCGTGCGGGATCTCGGCCTGGACTTCCGGGTCCAGCGCCGCACCATCTCCTCGTACACGCCCGCCGAGCGCGACGGGCGGCCCACCGGACTGCTGGTCGGGGGCGGGGAGGAGCGGACGCGTGCGGCCTTCGCCCGGCTGACCGGTGGTGAGGGGGAGTACGCGGCCTGGCGGCGGTTCTACGGGATGACGGGACGGGTCGCCCGGCGGGTGTTCCCCACACTGACCGAACCGCTGCCCACGCGTGCGGAGCTGCGCCGGAGGGTGGACGACGAGGAGGCCTGGCGGACGCTGTTCGAGGAGCCGATCGGGGTCGCCGTCGAGCGGGAGTTCCGTGATGACCTGGTGCGCGGGGTCGTCCTCACGGACGCGCTCATCGGGACGTTCGCCGACGCCCACGACAGCGATCTTCGGCAGAACCGGTGCTTCCTCTACCACGTCATCGGCGGCGGCACCGGCGACTGGGACGTCCCCGTCGGCGGCATGGGCGCCCTCACCGACGCCCTCGCCGACGCGGCCCGCCGGGCGGGCGCCGTCATCGCCACCGGCCATGACGCCGTACGGATCGACACCGACGGGCGGCGGGCGGAGGTCACGTACCGGACGGGGGACGGCGAAGGCGTCGCCGCCGCCCGGCACGTCCTGGTCAACGCCTCCCCGCAGCAACTCGCCGCGCTCACCGGCGACGCCCCGCCCGAGCCCGCCGAGGGCGCCCAGCTCAAGGTCAACATGCTGCTCACCCGGCTGCCCAGGCTCCGCGACCGCTCCGTCGACCCGCGCGAGGCGTTCGCCGGTACGTTCCACATCGCCGAGGGGTACGGGGAACTGGCCGCCGCCCATGCCCAGGCCGCCGCCGGTCGGCTGCCCGTCGCGCCGCCCTCGGAGATCTACTGCCACTCGCTCACCGACCCGACGATCCTCGCCCCGGACCTCGCCGCGAGCGGCCACCACACCCTCACCCTCTTCGGACTGCACACCCCGGCCCGGCTCTTCGCCCGGGACAACGACGCCGTACGGGACGAACTGCTGGCCGCGACCCTCGCCCAGCTCGACGCCCACCTCGCCGAACCGATCGCCGGCTGCCTGGCCACCGACGCCGACGGCAGGCCCTGCATCGAGGCCAGGACCCCGCTGGACCTGGAACGCGATCTCGGACTTCCCGGCGGCAACATCTTCCACCGCGAGCTGTCCTGGCCCCACGCCGACGACCGCACCGGCCGCTGGGGCGTGGAGACCCCGCATCCCAACATCCTGCTGTGCGGGGCGGGCGCCGTGCGCGGGGGAGGGGTGAGCGGGGTGCCGGGGCACAACGCGGCGATGGCGGTCCTTGCCGACGAGGTCGACCCGTCGGAGGGCTGACCTGCCGTTTTCCCATCGACCCCAGACCCCCTGCCGGGTGCTGGGGCCTGTAGGGGTGTCTCCCGCCGACGCGCGCTGCCTAGCCTCCGGAAGGCGGAGGGGAAGCGGATCGACGGCCGCCCTCACTTCGATCGCGATGGGATGGCGTGCTGGTGACCAACGAAGAGCAACTGCTCGACTATCTCCGGCGCACGACCGCGGACCTGCGGGAGGCACGGCGGCGGCTGCGCGAGAACGAGCGGCGGGCTCATGGGCCGATCGCCGTGGTGGGTGTCGGCTGCCGGTATCCCGGCGGCGTCACCAGCCCCGAGGAACTGTGGGAACTGGTCGCGTCGGGCACCGACGCGGTGTCCGGTTTCCCCGCCGACCGAGGCTGGGACACCGACGCGCTGTACGACCCCGACCCGGACGCCCCCGGCAAGACCTACGCCCGCACCGGCGGATTCCTCCACGACGCCGCCGACTTCGACCCCGGCTTCTTCGGCATCGGCCCGCGCGAGGCCCTCGCCATGGACCCGCAGCAGCGGCTGCTGCTGGAGACCTCCCACGAGGCCGTCGAACGGGCCGGGATCGTCCCGGCCACCCTGCGCGGCAGCCGCACCGGCGTGTTCGCCGGGGTGATGTACAACGACTACGCCACCCGGCTCACCTCCGCCCCTGACGACCTGGACGGCTACCTCGCCAACGGCAGCGCCGCCAGCATCGCCTCCGGCCGCGTCGCCTACACCCTCGGCCTCGAAGGCCCGGTCGTCACCCTCGACACCGCCTGCTCCTCCTCCCTGGTCGCCCTGCACTGGGCCGTCCGCGCCCTCCAGGCCGACGAGTGCTCGCTCGCCCTGGCCGGCGGGGTGACCGTGATGTCCACGCCGGAGACCTTCGTCGACTTCAGCCGGCAACGCGGCCTCGCGCCCGACGGCCGCTGCAAGGCCTTCGCGGCGGCGGCCGACGGCACAGGCTGGGGCGAGGGCGCCGGGATGCTGCTCCTGGAGCGGCTCGCCGACGCCCGCCGCAACGGCCACCCGGTGCTCGCCGTCATCCGCGGCAGCGCCGTCAACTCCGACGGTGCCAGCAGCCGGCTCACCGCGCCCAACGGCCCCTCCCAGCAGCGGGTCATCCGGCAGGCGCTGGCCGGTGCCGGACTCACCGCCGCCGATGTCGACGTGGTCGAGGCGCACGGCACCGGTACCCACCTCGGCGACCCCATCGAGGCCCAGGCCCTGCTCGCCACCTACGGCCAGGACCGGCAACAGCCCCTGTGGCTGGGCTCGGTCAAGTCCAACCTCGGACACACCCAGGCCGCCGCGGGCGTCGCCGGTGTCATCAAGATGGCGCTGGCCATGCGGCACGGCGAGATACCGCCCACCCTCCACGTCGACACCCCCACCGACCAGGTCGACTGGAGCGCCGGAGCCGTCGAACTGGCCCTGGAACGCAGCCCCTGGCCCACCACCGGCCGCCCCCGCCGCGCCGCCGTCTCCTCCTTCGGCATCAGCGGCACCAACGCGCACGTCGTCCTGGAGCAGGCCCCGGACGCCGACGATGCCCCGGACGCCGAGGACATCCCGGCTGCCAACGGCTCGCCAGCCGCCGACAGTTCCCCAGCCGCCGACAGCTCCGCAGCCGCCGACAGCTCCGCAGTCGCCGAGGAGACCTTGCCCGCCGACGGTTCCCCGGCCGCCGAGAACGCTCGGGCCGCCGATGGCTCCCCGGCTGCCAGCGGCTCTCCGGCCGCCGAGAACACCCCGGCCGCCCACGGCTCCCCGGTACGGGCCGACCCCTGCGTCCCCTGGATCGTCACCGGGCGGACCCGCCAGGCCCTCACCGCCCAGATCGCCCGCCTGCGCGAGCACCTCGCCGCCCGCCCCGCCGCCCGCCCGGCCGACCTCGCGCTGTCGCTGGCCACCACCCGGGGCCACTACGAGCACCGGGCCGTCGCGGCCGGCAGGGACACCGCCGAACTGCTCGACCGGCTCACCGCCGCCACCCCGCTCACCCCGGCCGGCGGCCGGACCGCGTTCCTGTTCACCGGACAGGGCGCCCAGCGCCCCGGCATGGGCCGGGCACTGCGCCGCGCCTTCCCGGTCTACGCGCAGACGTTCGACGAGGTCTGCGCGCTCGCCGACCGCGACCTCACCCGGCCCCTCGCCGACATCATCGACACCGACCCCGAACTGCTCACCCGCACCGACCACGCCCAGATCGCCCTCTTCGCCACCGAAGTCGCCCTGTACCGCCTCCTGGAGTCCTGGGGCGTGACCCCCGACCATGTCGCCGGGCACTCCGTCGGCGAACTCGCCGCCGCCCATGTCGCCGGGGTGCTCTCCCTCCCCGACGCCGTCCGCCTCGTCGTCGCGCGCGGCGCCCTGATGGCGGCCCTGCCCCCGGGCGGCGCCATGGCCGCGCTGCGCGCGAGCGAGGACGAGATCACGCCCCACCTGGACGAACGGGTCGGGCTCGCGGCCGTCAACGGCCCCCGGTCCGTGGTGATCTCCGGCACCGCGGACGCGGTCGACGCGCTCGCCGCCCGCTTCGGGAAGAGCAAGCGGCTGAGCGTCTCGCACGCCTTCCACTCCCCGCTGATGGAACCCATGCTGGCCGCCTTCGCCGAGGTCGCCGCCGGATGCTCGTACGCCGAGCCGAAGATCCCGGTCGTCTCCACCCTCACCGGCACCCTCGCCGCCCCCGGCCTGCTCACCAGCCCCGGCCACTGGGTGGACCACGTCCGCCGCCCCGTCCGTTTCGCGCCCGCCCTGGCCGCCCTGCACGAGCTGGGCACGCGGGTGTTCCTCGAAGTCGGCCCGGACGCCCCGCTCACCGCCCTCGCCGCCGACTGTCTGCCCGAGGACAGCATCGCCGTCGCCGGGCTGCGCCGGGACGGCGACGAGGAACGCGACCTGGTCACCGCCGTCGCCCGGCTGCACGCGGCGGGCGCCGCCGTCGACTGGGCGGCGTTCTTCGCCCCGCACCGGGCCCGGCGCACCGACCTGCCCACCTACGCCTTCCAGCGCGAGCGCCTCTGGCTGGAGGGCACCTCCGGCGGGGGCGGCGACGCGGGCGGGCTGGGCCAGAGCGCCACCGGCCACCCCCTGCTGAGCGCCTTCGCCGAACTCCCCGACACCGGGGGAGCGGTCCTCACCGGCCGGCTCTCCCGCGCCTCCCACCCCTGGCTGGCCGACCACGCCGTGCACGGCACCGTGCTGCTGCCCGGCACCGCCCACGTCGAGATGGCCTGGCAGGCCGCCGAACGCACCGGCTGCGCCACCATCGACGAACTCACCCTGCACGCACCGCTGATCCTGCCCGACCGGGGCGCCCTCGCCGTACAGGTGGCCGTCGGCGGCGAACGGGACGGCCGACGGGAGCTGACCGTGTGGTCCCGCCGAACGGACCTGCCCGACACGCCGTGGACGCGCCATGCCGCCGGAGTGCTCGGCGCGGGGGATGGGCCGGGGGCTGCCGCCTTCGCCTCCGGGGATGGGCCGGGCGCCGTTGCGCTTGCCTCCGGGGACCGGCCAGGTGCTGCCGCCTTCGCCTCCGGGGGCGGGTCGGGCGCTGCCGCCCTTGCCTCCGGGGATGGGTCTGGCGCTGTCGCCTCCGGTTCCGGGGACCAGCCGACCGCCGTCGCCCCCGCCCCCGGCGTCGAGCCGGCCCCACTCGCCCTCACCGAATGGCCACCCGCCGACGCCGACCCCGTCGACCTGGACGGCCTCTACCCCGCACTGGCCGGTACCGGCTACGGCTACGGAGAGGTCTTCCAGGGGCTGCGCGCCATGTGGCGCCGGGGCGACGAACTGTTCGCCGAGGCCGCCCTGCCCGAGAGCGCCCGCGCCACCGCGTCCGCGTTCGGCGTGCACCCCGCCCTGCTGGACGCCGTCCTGCACGTCAATCTGCTGGACCTACCCGGCGGACAGGCCGTGCTGCCCTTCGCCTGGGGCGGCGCCACCCTGCACCGGGCCGGGACCGACACCCTGCGCCTCCACCTCGCCCCCTCCGGCCCCGATGCCGTCACCCTCACCCTCGCCGACGCCACCGGGGCGCCCGTCGCGACCGTACGCAGCCTGGTGGCCCGGCCCGTATCCGCCGAGCAACTCGCGGGCGACGGCGACGATCCGCTCTACCGCGTCGACCTCGTCCCGGCACCGGGGGTGGCGGCCACGGACGTACCGGACCTGGCCGTGTGCGGCCTCAAGGACACGGGCCACGCCCGGGAGACCGGTGGCCCTGACCGCAGCGGCCTCGCCGCCCCCCGTCACCTCGACCTCAGCGCCCTCGCCGCCGCCGGTCCGGTGCCCGAGGTGGTGGTCCTGGCCGTCCCGGCCGCTCCCGTCGCCGTCCCCGACCTGCCCGCTCTTGTACGGGACCGGGTGAACGCCACCCTGGACACCCTCCGCGTCTGGCTGGACGACGAGCGGTGCGCCGGCCGGCGGCTCGCGGTGCTGCTGCGCCGCGGTGACCTCACCCACGCCCCGCTGTACGGCCTCGTACGGGCCGCCCAGGCCGAGCATCCGGGACGGTTCCTGCTGATCGACGGCGACGGCGACGGCGAAGGCGATGGGGGCGCGAGCTGCCGCGCCGCGCTCGCCGTCGGGGAACCCGAGGTCGCGGTGCGGGACGGAGAGGTGCGGGTGCCCCGGCTGGTCCGCGCCGAGCCGGGGGAGCCCCTCGCCTGGGACCCCGACGGCACCGTCCTGATCACCGGCGGCACGGGCGGCCTGGGCGCCCTGATCGCCCGGCATCTCGTCACCGAGCACGGCGTACGGCGGCTGCTGCTGGCCGGGCGGCGCGGCCCGGACGCCCCCGGCGCGGCGGAACTGCGCGACGAACTGGCCGCGTCCGGCGCCGAGGTGATCCTCGCCCGCTGCGACGCCGCCGACCGCGCCGACCTCGCCGCGCTGCTCGCCCGGCACGAGATACGGGCCGTGGTGCACGCCGCGGGCGTGGTCGACAACGGGGTCCTCGACACCCTCGACGCCGCCAAGGTCGACCGGGTGCTGCGGCCCAAGGTCGACGCGGCCTGGCAGCTGCACGACCTCACCCGCGACATGGACCTCACGGCGTTCGTCCTGCTGTCCTCCACCGCCGGGCTCCTGGTCGGGGGCGGGCCCGGCCCCCACGGCCCCCCCCCACCCCACCCCCAACCCCCACCCCCCCCCCCCCCCCCCCCTGAGCGGACACCCTCCCCCCCTCCACTGCACCTCCCGGGGTTGGCCCTGCGGGCCCCCCCCCGGGGGCTCGGGGGCGGCGGCGGCCAGGCCAACTACGCCGCCGCCAACACCTTCCTCGACGGCCTCGCCGCCCACCGCCGCTCGCTGGGCCTGCCCGCCGTCTCGCTGGCCTACGGCCTGTGGACCGGCACGGGCGGCATGAGCGCCGGTATCGACGCCGCCGACCTCGAACGGCTGCGCAGGCTCGGCCTGCCCCCGCTGACCCCGGCCCAGGGGCTGCGCGCCTTCGACGCCGGGCCCGGCGCGGCGGACGCCGTACTGGTCCCCGTACGCCTGGACGCCGCCGCACTGCGGGCCCGGCCGGACGGGGTGCCCGCGCTGCTGCGGGGGCTGGTGCGGCCCGCCCGGCCGCGTGGCGGCGAGCCCGGGGCGGGCGCCGCCGCCGGTTCCTGGCGGGCACGGCTCGCGCCGCTGGCGGACGCCGAACGGGACCGCGCCCTGCTGGAACTGGTCCGCACCCATGTCGCCGGGGTCCTCGGGCATCCCTCACCGGAGTCCGTGGAACCCGGGCGCGCCTTCCAGGAGATGGGCTTCGACTCGCTGGCCGCCGTCGAACTGCGCAACCTCCTCGCGGGCGCCACCGGCCTGACCCTCCCCGCCACCCTCGTCTTCGACCAGCCCACCCCCCGCGCCCTCGCCGCGCACCTCGGGTCCGCGCTCGTCCCGCGACCCGCCGACCTCGCCCGCACGGCGCTCACCGAGGTCGACCGCCTCGAAGCCGCCCTGCACGCCCTGCCCGACCAGGACGGCAGCCACGCCCGCGTCACCGCCCGCCTCGAAGCGCTGCTGCACGGCTGGCGGGACACCCACGGACGGGGCACCCACCGACAGGGCACCGACCCGGTGGCGCCGGAGGACTTCCGGGAAGCCAGCGACGACGAACTCTTCGCCAGGATCGACAACCAACTGGGAGCCCTGTGATGGAAGACTCGGCCACGGCCGGCAAGCTCCGCGACTACCTCAAGCGGGCCACGACCGAGCTGGAGCGCAGCCGCCGCCGCGTGCGGGAGCTGGAGGAGCGGGACCACGAGCCCGTCGCCATCATCGGCATGGGCTGCCGCTACCCCGGCGGGGTGCGCACCCCGGAGGACCTGTGGCGGGTCGTCGCCGAGGGCGTCGACGTCGTCACCGAGTTCCCCACCGACCGCGGCTGGGACGTCGAGGCGCTCTACGACCCCGAGCCCGGCGCCCCCGGCAAGAGCTATGTGCGGCACGGCGGATTCCTGCACGACGCCGCCGAGTGCGACCCCGCGTTCTTCGGCATCAGCCCCAAGGACGCCCCCGGCACCGACCCGCAGCAGCGGATGCTGCTGGAGGTCACCTGGGAGGCGTTCGAACGGGCCGGTATCGACCCCGCCACCGTCCGGTCCACCCCGACCGGCGTGTTCGTCGGGCTGATGCACCACGACTACGTCGGCGGCACCATCTCCGGCAGCATCGTCTCCGGCCGGATCGCCTACACCCTGGGCCTTCAGGGCCCCGCGGTCACCATGGACACCGCCTGCTCCTCCTCGCTGGTGGCGCTGCACTCGGCGGTCCAGTCGCTGCGCAGGGGCGAGTGCTCGCTGGCGCTGGCGGGCGGCGCCGCCCTGATGGCCAGCCCCGAGATGTTCGTCGAGTTCAGCGAGCGCCGGGCGCTGTCCCCCGACGGGCGCTGCCACTCCTTCTCCGACGACGCGGCGGGCGCCGCCTGGGCGGAGGGTGCCGGGATGCTGCTGGTGGAGCGGCTGTCCGACGCCCTGCGCAACGGCCACGAGGTGCTGGCGGTCGTGCGCGGCTCGGCCGTCAACCAGGACGGCGCCTCCAACGGGCTGACCGCGCCCAGCGGCCCCGCCCAGATCCGGGTCATCCGGCAGGCCCTCGCCGACGCCCGGCTCGCCCCGGGGCACATCGACGCGGTGGAGGCGCACGGCACCGGCACCACCCTCGGCGACCCCATCGAGGCACAGTCCGTCATCGCCGCCTACGGGCAGGACCGGCCGGACGCCTGGCCGCTGTGGCTCGGCTCCATCAAGTCCAACATGGGCCATCCGCAGGCCGCGGCGGGCGTCGGCGCCATCATCAAGACCGTCATGGCGATGCGCCACGGCACCCTGCCCCGCACCCTGCACGTCAGGACGCCCAGCACCGCCGTCGACTGGAGCGCCGGGGACGTCCGGCTGCTCACCGAGGCCCGCCCCTGGGACACCCCCGACGGCCGCCCCCGCCGCGCCGGTGTCTCCTCCTTCGGGATCTCCGGCACCAACGCCCACACCATCCTCGAACAGGCCCCGCCCGCCGACCGGCCCGCCGCCCCTCGCGCGCCGCTGCCCGTCGTGCCCTGGGTGCTGTCCGGCAAGGGCGCCGACGCCGTCCAGCGGCAGGCGCGGGCGCTGCTCGCCGTCGCCGGGGGACTCGACCCGTACGACGTCGGCTACACGCTGGCCACCGCGCGCGCCCGGTTCACCCACCGGGCCGCCGTCACCGGCCGCGACCGCGAGGAGCTGCTCGCCGGGCTGCGCGCGGTCGCCGACGGCAGCCGGCCGGCCGTCGTGGCGCCCGAACCCGGGCGGCTCGCCGTCCTGTTCTCCGGCCAGGGCTCCCAGCGGCCCGGCATGGGCCGCACCCTGCACGCCGCGTTCCCGGTGTTCGCCGCCGCCTTCGACGAGCTGTGCGCCGCCTTCGACGCCCACCTCGAACGGCCGTTGCGGGAGGTGATGTTCGGTGAGGGCACCGACCTCGCCCGCTCGTCTCTCCATCAGACCGTCTACACCCAAGCCGCCCTGTTCACCTTCGAGACCGCCCTGTTCCGGCTGCTGGAGCACTGGGGCGTACGTCCCGACCTGCTCGCCGGGCACTCCATCGGCGAGATCGTCGCCGCGCATGTCGCCGGGGTCCTGGAGGTGACGGACGCGGTGGCCCTGGTCGCCGCGCGCGGCCGGCTGATGCAGGAGCTGCCCATGGGCGGCGCGATGGTGTCGCTGCTCGCCGCCGAGGCCGAGGTCGTGCCGCTGCTCACCGACGGCGTCGACATCGCGGCCGTCAACGGCCCCCGCGCGGTGGTGATCTCCGGCGACGAGGAGGCCGTCCTCGCCGTCGCCGCGAAGGCCGAGAAGGCGACCCGGCTGAAGGTGTCCCACGCCTTCCACTCGCACCGCATGGACCCCATGCTCGACGCGTTCCGCGCGGTGCTGGACGGGCTCACCTTCCACGAACCCGCCCTGCCCGTCGTCTCCAACGTCACCGGCCGCACGGCCGACGCGCTCACCTCACCCGAGTACTGGGTACGGCATGTCCGCGAGGCCGTCCGCTTCCACGACGGGGTCACCACGCTGGCCGCCGAGGGTGTCACCCGTTTCCTGGAGGTCGGCCCCGACGCGGTGCTCACCACCATGGCGCAGGACGCGGTGCCCCATGTCGTCGCGGCCCAGCGCCGCGCCCCCCCCCGGGCAGCCCCCCGCGCCGACGCCCCCCCGCCAATCCCCCTCAGCCGCCCCCGCCCC
>NZ_JBHYUG010000026.1:66347-78368 GCF_042749375.1 Streptomyces sp. NPDC059477
TCCCCGAGTTCCCTGGTGCCGGCCCCCCCGGCGGCCCTCCCCACCTGGCGCGCCCCGGGGGGCCCCAGCGGGCGCGCCCCCCCCCCCCGCGACCGCGCCGAGGACGCCGCCCTCGCCGACGCCCTCGGGCAACTCCACCTGACCGGCACCGGCCCGGACTGGGCGGTGGTGTTCGCCGGGGGCCGCAAGGCCGACCTGCCCACCTACCCCTTCCGCCGGGACCGGCACTGGGCGGACGCCCCCATCCTCCAGGCCGAGCGCGCCGCCGGGGCCCGCGCGGGCGGCGACGCCGCCGACCCGTTCTGGGAACTGGTCCGCGACCAGGACATCCCCGCCGTGGCGGCCACCCTCCAGGTCGCCGACGAGACGTCCGTGGCCGCCGTGGTACCGGCGCTGGCCGCCTGGCACGAGCGGCGGCGGGCCAACGCCGCCGCCGACGGCTGGCGGCACCGCGTCACCTGGGAGCCGCTGGCGCCCGCCACCACCCCGGCGCCCGGCGGGCACTGGCTGGCCGTCGTCCCCGCCCCCCTCGCCGACGACCCCTGGACGACCGCGATCCTGGCCGGGCTCACCGGGCACGGCCTGCGCGTCGACATTCTCACCGTGCCCGGCACGGCCGCCCGCGCGGACCTGGCCGGGCTGCTCGCCGGCCGTCATGGTCTCGACGGCGACCGCGATGGTCTTGACGGCGACCGCGCCGACCGCGACGGCCACGACGCCGATCGCGACGGCCACGACGCGCTCGGCGCCAGCCGCGCCGGTCTCGACGGCGTGCTGTCCCTGCTCGCGCCCGCCACCGGACCCACCGCCACGGCCGCCCTCGTCCAGGCCCTCGGCGACGCGGGGATCACGGCCCCGCTGTGGTGCGTCACCCGTGACGCCGTGGCCCACGGGAGCACCGCCGCCGTCACCGGCTTCGCCCAGGCCCCGGTGTGGGGCCTGGGCCGGGTCGCCGCCCTGGAACACCCCGACCGCTGGGGCGGCCTGATCGACCTGCCCGCCGAACCCGGCCCGCCCGTCCTCGAACGGCTCGCCGCGCTGCTCGGCGACCCCGGCGGCGAGGACCAGATCGCCGTCCGCGGGACCGGCGCCCACGGCCGCCGCCTCACCCCCGCCCCCGCACGCGCCGGAGCCCCCTGGAAGCCCTCCGGCACCGTCCTGGTGACCGGGGCCACCGGCGCGGTGGGCGCCGCCGTCGCCCGCTGGCTCGCCGCCGAGGGCGCCGACCGGCTGCTGCTCACCTCACGCCGGGGCCCGGACGCCCCCGGCGCCGCCGACCTCGTACACGAACTCACCGCGACCGGCACCGAGGTGACGCTCACGGCCTGTGATGTCGCCGACCGCGCGGCACTCGCCGCGCTGCTGGACTCCGTACCGGACGAGCGGCCGGTGACGGCCGTGCTGCATCTGGCCGGGGTCCTGGACGACGGTGTGCTGGACGCGCTCACCCCCGAGCGGTTCGCCGGGGTCCTCGCCCCCAAGGCGGAGGCCGCCCGGCATCTGCACGAGCTGACCGCGGACCTGGACCTGTCGGCGTTCGTGCTGTTCTCCTCCCTGACCGCCACCGTCGGCGGCGCCGGACAGGCCAACTACGCCGCCGCCAACGCCTACCTCGACGCCCTCGCCGAGCACCGCCGGGCGGCCGGACTGCCCGCCACCTCGGTGGCCTGGGGGCCGTGGGGCGGCGACGACGGCATGGCCGCCCACGGCACGGTCCGCTCCGCCGCCCGCGCGATGGGCATGTCCCTCCTGGACCCCGGCCGCGCGCTGACCGCCCTGCGCCGTGCCCTGGACGGCGGCGACACCACCGTCACCGTCGCCGACGTCGACTGGTCCGTGTTCGCGCCCGCGTTCACCGCCACCCGCCCCAGCCCCCTGCTGTCCGGCCTGTCCGGCGCGCCCGGCGGCACGGACGGGCGGGCCGACTCGGGCGCCGCCGACGGGTTCGCCGCGAAGCTGGCCGGGCTCACGGGCGGCGAACGCGAACGTGCCCTCCAGGAACTGGTGTGCGGTCAGGCCGCCGCAGTCCTGGGCTACGCGGGCGCCGACGCGGTGGAGGCGACCACCGCCTTCCGCGACCTCGGCTTCGACTCGCTCACCTCCGTCGACCTGCGCAACCGGATCAGCGGCGCGGCCGGGGTGGCGCTGCCCGCCACCCTCATCTTCGACTACGCCACCCCCGCCGCCCTCGCCAAGCACCTCGGCGGCGAACTCGCGGGCGCCGACGACTCCGTGGCCGCGGTCCTCGCCGAACTCGACCGGGTCGCCGCCCGGCTCGGCTCCCTGACCGCCGAGGACATCGAGCGGGGCCGGATCACCAGCCGCCTGCACACCCTGCTCGGCGGCCTCGACAAGACCCTCGGCCAGGACGCCGACGCCGTGGCCGGACGGCTCGCGGACGCCTCCGCCGACGACGTCTTCGCCTTCATCGACAACGAACTCGGATCGGCGTGAGACGACCCCTTCCCCCGGGCCCACGGCAGTCCACCTCTTCGCACAGGAGTGGCGACACCCGATGACCAACGACGAAAAGCTGCTCACCTACCTCAAGCGGGTCTCCGCCGATCTGGCCCAGACCCGTCAGCGGCTGCGCGAGGTGGAGACCCAGGACCGGGAACCCGTCGCCATCGTCGGGATGGGCTGCCGCTTCCCCGGCGGCGTCGGCACCCCCGAGGAGCTGTGGCGGCTGGTGCACGACGGCACCGACGCCATCGGCGACTTCCCCGCCGACCGGGGCTGGGACATCGACGCCCTGTACGACCCCGACCCGGACGCCACCGGCAAGAGCTATGTCACCCGGGGCGGCTTCCTCACCGACGCGGCCGGGTTCGAGCCGGACTTCTTCGGCATCGGCCCTCGCGAGGCGCTCGCCATGGACCCCCAGCAGCGGCTGCTGCTCGAAGTGTCCTGGGAGGCCCTGGAACGGGCCCGGATCGACCCCGGCTCCGCGCAGGGCACCCGGATCGGCGTGTTCGCCGGGACCAACGGCCAGGACTACAAGGACCTGCTCGCCAAACTCCCCGACGACAGCGAGGCGGCGCTCGGCACCGGAGTGCTGGCCGCCGTCATCTCCGGCCGTATCTCGTACACCTTCGGCCTGGAGGGCCCGGCCGTCACCGTCGACACCGCCTGCTCCTCGGCGCTGGTCGCGGTGCACCTGGCCGTGCAGGCGCTGCGCGCCGGGGAGTGCACCCTCGCCCTCGCCGGGGGCGCGACCGTGATGTGCACACCGGGCAACTTCATCGCCTTCTCCCGGCAGCGCGGACTGTCCCCGGACGGCCGCTGCAAGTCGTTCGCCGACACCGCCGACGGCACCGGCTGGGGCGAGGGCGCCGGCATGCTGGCCCTGGAGCGGCTCTCCGACGCCCGCCGCAACGGCCACCAGGTGCTGGCCGTCGTACGGGGGTCCGCCGTCAACCAGGACGGTGCCTCCAACGGCCTCACCGCCCCCAACGGGCCCTCCCAGCAGCGCGTCATCCGCGCCGCGCTGGCCGGGGCGAACCTCGGCCCGGCCGACGTCGACCTGCTGGAGGCGCACGGTACGGGGACGACGCTCGGGGACCCGATCGAGGCGCAGGCGCTGCTCGCCACCTACGGTCAGGACCGGCCCGAGGACGCCCCGCTGTGGCTCGGCTCCGTCAAGTCCAACATCGGACACACCCAGGCCGCCGCCGGGGTCGCCGGGATCATCAAGGCGGTCATGGCACTCCGCCACCGCGTGCTGCCCCGGTCCCTGCACGCCGACGCCCCGTCCGGCAAGGTCGATTGGGACCAGGGCCGGGTGCGGCTGCTGACCGAGAACCGGCCCTGGGCCGACCCCGGGCGCCCGCGCCGGGCCGCCGTCTCCTCCTTCGGCGCGAGCGGCACCAACGCGCACACCATCCTCGAAGAGGCTCCCGCCGACATCCTGGAGGAGGCTCCCGCCGAGGAGAGCGTCACCGCCGAGGAGGCGCCCGCGCCGCGTACCGCGCCTCCCCTGGTGCCCTGGGTCCTCTCCGGCCGCACCGAACACGCCCTGCGCGCGCAGGCCGCCCGCCTGCTGACCGCCACGGGTGAGCACCACCCCGTGGACCTGGCCCACTCCCTCGCCGCCACCCGCACCCCCCACCCCTACCGGGCCGTCGTCCTGGGCGCCGACATCGACGCCCTGCGCGCCGCCACCCGGACGGTCGCCGACGGTGGCCGAACCGCCGCCTCGGGGCGGGTCCGCAAGGGACAGACCGCCTTCCTGTTCACCGGACAGGGCGCCCAGCGCCCCGGCATGGGCCGCGCGCTGCACACCCACTTCCCGGTCTTCGCCCGCGTCTTCGACGAGATCTGCGCCCTGTTCGGTGACGGCCTGCGCGAACTCGTCCTCGGGGACGGCCCGCGGGATGCCGCGCTCGGGGACGGCCCGCGCGATACCGCCGCAGCCGCCCCCGGCGACGACCCCGAGCCGCTGCACCGCACCGCCCGCACCCAGAGCGCCCTGTTCGCCTACGAGGTCGCCCTGTACCGGCTGGTGGAGTCCTGGGGCCTGACCCCCGACTATCTCGCCGGGCACTCCATCGGTGAGATCGCCGCCGCCCATGTCGCCGGGGTGCTCGATCTCACCGACGCGATCACGCTGGTGGCCGCGCGCGGCCGGCTCATGCAGGCGCTGCCCGAGGGCGGCGCCATGATCGCCGTACGGGCCACCGAGGACGAGGTGCGTCCGCTGCTCACCGAGGGGCTCGGTATCGCCGCCGTCAACGGACCTGACTCCGTGGTGATCTCCGGCGACGCCGCACAGGCCGAGGCCCTCGCCGCGCGGTTCGAGAAGAGCAGGCGGCTGACGGTCTCGCACGCCTTCCACTCGCCGCTGATGGAACCGATGCTGGACGACTTCCGTACGGTCGTGGAGTCCCTCACCTTCCACCGGGCCACCGTCCCCGTCGTCTCCAACGTCACCGGCGCCCTCGCCACCCAGGATCTCGCCACCCCCGGCTACTGGGTGCGGCACATCCGCGAGGCGGTCCGCTTCCACGACGGCGTCCGCGCCCTCGCCGCCGAGGGCGTCACCCGCTACCTCGAACTCGGCCCCGACGCCGTCCTCACCGCGATGGCCCGCGAATGCCTGGCCGCCGACGCCCCGGACCCGGACGCCGTCCTGGCCGCCGCCGCCCGGCGCGGGCGCGACGAGAGCGAGACGCTGCTCACCGCCGTGGCCGAGCTGTACTGCGCCGGCGCCGACGTCGACTGGACCGCGCTGTTCGGCGGCGCCCGCACGGTCGACCTGCCCACCACCGCCTTCCAGCGCGAGCGCTACTGGCCCGACACGGCCGCCGCCACCGTCGGCGATGTCGGCTCCGCCGGGCTGGACCGCGCCGACCACCCGCTGCTCGGCGCGGCCACCGTGCTCGCCGGTTCCGACGGCGCCGTCCTCACCGGACGGCTCTCCCCACGCACCCACCCCTGGCTCGCCGACCATGTCGTCGGCGGCTCGGTCGTCGTGCCCGGCACCGCCATGGTCGAGCTGGCCATCCGGGCCGGTGACCAGGTCGGCTGCGCGCACCTGGCGGAACTCGCCCTCGAAGTACCGCTGGTGCTGCCCCCCGACGACGGCGTGCGCGTCCAGGTCGCCGTGGGCCCGCCCGACCCGTCCGGCGCCCGCACGGTGGACGTGTACGCGCGCGCCGAGAGCCTGCCCGCCGACACCCCGTGGACCCTGCACGCCTCCGGCCTGCTCACCGCCACCGACCTCGCGGGCGCCCCGGGCACCCGCCTCGACACCTGGCCCCCCGAGGACGCCGAACCCCTCGACACCGGCGGCCTGTACGCACGTCATGCCGCCGCCGGACTGGAGTACGGGCCCGTCTTCCAGGCCCTGACCGCCGCCTGGCGACGCGGTGGGGAACTGTTCGCGGAGGTACGGCTCCCGGAGCGGCCCGCCGCCGACGCGCCCCGTTTCGGCCTGCACCCGGCCGCCTTCGACGCCGCCCTGCACTCCCTCGCCCTGCTCGGCGACGGATCCGCCGACGACACCGCCCGCCTGCCCTTCCTGTTCACCGGCGTCACCCTGCACGCCACCGGCGCCCCCGTGCTGCGCGCCCGGCTGGCGCCCACCGGGGCGGACGCCTTCGCCGTCGACCTCGCCGACGCCACCGGCGCCCCCGTCGCCACGGTCACCTCCCTCGCGGCCCGCCCGCTCACCCACCTGCGCGCCGCCCGTGACACCACCGCAGACGCCCTGTTCACCCTCGGCTGGCAGCCACTGCCGCTGGACGCCGACGCCCCCGACCACGGCCACCGGGTCCTGCACAGCGTGCCCGGGGCCGACCCGGACGCCGTACGCGCCGCCCTGGACACCGCCCTCGCGGCCCTCCAGGACGACGACCCGCGCCCGCTGGCCGTCGTGACCCGGGGCGCGGTGAGCGTCGCGGGAGAGGACGTGCCCGACCTGGCGGGCGCCGCCGTGTGGGGTCTGGTGCGGTCCGCGCAGTCGGAGCACCCGGACCGCTTCACGCTCGTCGACCTCGGCACAGACCCTGATCCCGATACGGGCGCGGACGATGTCCTGCCCGTCCTGCCCGCCCTGCTCGCCTGCGGCGAACCGCAACTCGCCCTCCGCGCGGGCGTCGCGCACGCCGCCCGGCTGGTACGCGCCGACCTCCCCGCCGACGCCACGCCCACGGGCCTCCCCGCCGACGCCACGCAGCCCATGACCCTCCCCGCCGACGCCACCCCCCTCGGCCTCGCCCTCGCCCCTGCGGGCACCGTCCTGCTGACCGGTGCCACCGGCGGCCTCGGACCGGTCCTCGCCCGGCATCTGGTCACCGCCCACGGCGTCCGGCATCTCGCGCTGCTGAGCCGGTCCGGCGACGCGGGCGCGCTGATCGCCGCACTCGAAGCACTGGGCGCCACGGCCACCGCCCACGCCTGCGACACCGCCGACCGCGACGCGCTCGCCGCCGTCCTCGCCGCGATCCCGGCCGACCGCCCCCTCACCGCCGTCGTGCACGCCGCCGGAGTCCTGGACGACGGGGTGCTCTCCTCCCTCACCCCCGAACGCCTGGAGCGGGTCCTCGCCCCGAAGGCGATCGGCGCCCTGCATCTGCACGAACTGATCGGGGACCGTACGCCGCTGGTGCTGTTCTCGTCCGTCGCGGGCACCGTCGGCGCACCCGGCCAGGGCAACTACGCCGCCGCCAACGCCCTCCTGGACGCCCTCGCCGCGCACCGCCACGCCCAGGGCGCCCCCGCGCTGTCCCTGGCGTGGGGCCCGTGGGCCCCGGCGGGCGGCATGACCAGCACCCTCGACGAGGCCGACCGCGCCCGGATGACCCGGGGTGGCATGACCGCGCTGACCGCCGACGAGGGCACCGCCCTGTTCGACCTCGCGGCCCGCGCCGGGCGTCCCGCCCTCGTACCGGTACGGCTCAGCCCGCAGGCCCTGCGCGCCCAGGGCGCCGCCCTCGCGCCCGTCCTGCGCGCGCTGGCGGGCCGGCCGGTGCGCCGCGAGGCCGCCGCCGACACGGCCGGACCCACCTTCGCCGAGCGGCTGGCCGCCCTCGGGGACCAGGAACGCGCCGAAGCGCTCCTGGACACCGTCCGCGCCCACACCGCCGCCGTGCTCGGCCACGCGGGCGCGGGCCGCGTCGAGACCGACCGGGCCTTCAAGGACCTCGGCTTCGACTCCCTCGCCGCGATCGAACTGCGCAACTCCCTGTCCGCCGAGACCGGGCTGAGGCTGAGCGCCACCCTGGTCTTCGACCACCCCTCGCCCGAGGCGCTCGCCGCGCACCTGGGAACCCTGACCGCCGGGACCCGCACCGGGCCGCGCCCCGGCCCCCGTACCCGTACCGCCCGCGTGGACGAGCCGCTCGCGATCGTGGGGCTGGCCTGCCGGTACCCGGGCGACGTACGCACCCCCGAGGACCTGTGGCGGCTGGTCGCCGACGGCACCGACGCCATCACCCCGTTCCCCGCCAACCGGGGCTGGGACACGGACCGGATCGTCGACCCCACCCGGCAGCGCCCCGACACCTCCTATGTCGGCGAGGGCGGATTCCTGCACGACGCGGGCGCGTTCGACCCGGCGTTCTTCGGCATCAGCCCCAAGGAAGCCCTCGTCATGGACCCGCAGCAGCGGCTGCTGCTGGAGACGTCCTGGGAGGCGCTGGAGAGCGCGGGCATCGACCCGCACACCCTCAAGGGCAGCCGCACCGGGGTGTTCGCGGGCGTCCAGTACCACGACTACTTCGGCAGCTTCGGCTCCGGCAGCATCATCTCCGGCCGGATCGCCTACACCCTGGGCCTCCAGGGCCCCTCGCTGTCCGTCGACACCGCCTGTTCGTCCTCGCTGGTGGCCCTGCACCTGGCCGCGCAGTCGCTGCGGCAGGGCGAGTCGCGGCTCGCGCTGGTGGGCGGTGTCGCCGTGATGGCCACGCCGGAGACGTTCATCGAGTTCAGCAGGCAGGGCGCGCTGGCCCCCGACGCCCGCACCCGCGCCTTCGCCGACGCGGCGGGCGGCACCGTATGGGGCGAGGGCGTCGGCGTCCTGGTCGTGGAACGGCTCTCCGACGCCCGCCGCAACGGGCACGAGGTGCTGGCCGTGATGCGGGGCTCCGCCGTCAACCAGGACGGCGCCTCCAACGGCCTCACCGCCCCCAACGGACCCGCACAGGAACGCGTCGTCCGCGAAGCGCTGGACAACGCCCGCCTCACCACCGCCGACGTGGACGTGGTGGAGGCGCACGGTACGGGGACCACGCTCGGCGACCCGATCGAGGCGCAGGCGCTGCTCGCCACCTATGGTCAGGACCGGCCCGAGGACGCCCCGCTGTGGCTCGGCTCCGTCAAGTCCAACATCGGGCACACCCAGGCCGCCGCCGGGGTCGCCGGGATCATCAAGATGGTGCTGGCCCTGCGCCACGGGGTCCTGCCCCGGACCCTGCACGTGGACCGGCCCTCCACCGAGGTCGACTGGGACGCCGGGAACGTCCGCCTGCTGACCGAGCAGCGGGAGTGGCCGCGGCGGGGCCGCCCGCGCCGGGCCGGGGTGTCCTCCTTCGGCATCAGCGGCACCAACGCCCACGTCATCCTCGAACAGGCCCCGCCCGCCCCCACCTCCGAGCCCGAGGCGTACGACGGCCCCGCCGTCCCCTGGACGCTCACCGCCCGCACCCCCGCCGCCCTCGCCGCACAGGCCGCCGCGCTCCTCGGCCACCTCGACACCCACCCCGGCCTCGCCCCCCACGACGTCGGCTGGTCGCTGGCCACCACCCGCGCCCGCTTCCCCCACCGCGCCGCGATCACCGCCGACGACCCCGCCGCACTGCGTGCCGCCCTCGCCGCGCTCGCCGACGGCACCACCGCCCCCGGCCTGGCCGAAGGCACCGCGCCCGGCCGTGCCCGGCCCGTGTTCGTCTTCCCCGGCCAGGGCTCCCAGTGGTCCGCCATGGCCACCCGGCTCATCGACGAGTCCCCGGTGTTCGCCGCCCGCATGGCCGAGTGCGCCGCCGCCCTCGCCCCCTACACCGACTGGGATCTCGCCGCCGAACTGCGCGGCGGCCTCGACCGCGTGGACGTGGTCCAGCCGCTGCTCTGGGCCGTCATGGTGTCCCTGGCCCACACCTGGAGCGCGTACGGCGTCACCCCGGCCGCCGTCATCGGCCACTCCCAGGGCGAGATCGCCGCGGCCTGCGCGGTCGGCGCGCTCACCCTGGCGGACGGCGCCCGGGTCGTCGCCCTGCGCTCCCGCGCCATCGCCGAACTGCTGTCCGGCACGGGCGGCATGATGTCCGTCGCCGAGGGCGCCGACGCGGTCCGCGCCCGGCTCGCCCCCTTCGACGGGCGGCTGTCCGTCGCCGCCGTCAACGGCGCCGCCTCCACCGTCGTCTCCGGCGACCCCGAGGCCCTCGACGCGCTGCACGCCCGGCTGCGCGAGGCCAAGGTCCGCGCCAAACGCCTGCCCGTGGACTACGCCTCGCACAGCGCCCACGTCGAGACCCTGCGCGAGCGCCTCGCCGCCGACCTCGACGGCATCGCCCCGCGCGCCGCCCGCGTCCCGTTCTATTCGACGGTCACCGGCACCCCGCTCGACACGACCACGCTCGACGCCGGGTACTGGTACACCAACCTGCGCCAGGGCGTGCTCTTCGAGCAGGCGGTACGCGCCGCCATCGGCGACGGGCACCGGCTGTTCATCGAGTCCAGCCCGCACCCCGTCCTCACCGTCGGCATCCAGGAGACCGACGACGCCGTGGCCGCCATCGGCTCGCTGCGCCGCGACGAGGGCGGCCGGGACCGGCTGCTGGCCGCCGTCGGCGAGGCGTTCACCCATGGCGCCGAGGCCGACTGGGCCGCCGTCGCCGAGGGCCGCCGCCCGCGCCGCGTCCCGCTGCCCCCCTACGCCTTCCAGCGCGAGTGGTACTGGCTCGACTCCACCGCGAGCGCCGCCGACGTCACCTCCGCCGGTCTCGACCCCACCGGCCACGCCCTGCTGGGCGCCGCGCTGGTACGGGCCGACAGCGCGGGCGCCGTCCTCACCGGCCGCCTCTCCCCGGGCGCCCAGCCCTGGCTCGCGGACCACCGTGTCGGCGGCCGGCTGCTCTTCCCCGGCACCGGGCACCTGGAACTCGCCCTGCGCGCCGGGGACCAGGTCGGCTGCGGCGACCTCGCCGAACTCACCCTGCACGCCCCCCTGGTACTGCCCGACCACGGCGCCGTCCAGCTCCAGGTGGTCGTCGCCCCGCCCGAGGGGGACCGCCGCCCCGTCTCCATCTGGTCCCGCCCGGAGCACCTCGGCGAGGAACTGCCCTGGACCCGGCACGCCGACGGCCTCCTCGCCCCCACCGGGACCCTCCCCGGCCCCGCCGACCCGCTCACCGAGTGGCCCCCCGAGCACGCCGAACCCGTCCCCCTCGACGGCCTGTACGACGAACTCGCCGCCCTCGGCCTGGAGTACGGCCCCCTGTTCCAGGGCCTGCGCACCGCCTGGCGCACCGCCGACGCCCTGTACGCCGAGATCGCC
Organism: Streptomyces sp. NPDC059477; assembly: GCF_042749375.1. Taxonomy (NCBI): domain Bacteria; kingdom Bacillati; phylum Actinomycetota; class Actinomycetes; order Kitasatosporales; family Streptomycetaceae; genus Streptomyces; species Streptomyces sp. NPDC059477. The sequence continues at coordinate 77,341 of NZ_JBHYUG010000026.1, forward strand.
TCCGACGCGGCACCCGACGGCTTCGGCCTGCACCCGGCGCTGTTCGACGCCGCTCTGCACACCGTCGGCCTCACCGACGCGGCGAGCGACACGGCCCTGCTGCCGTTCGCCTGGTCCGGGGTACGGCTCCACACCACCGGCGCCACCGCGCTGCGCGTCCGGGTCGAGACCGGGCGCGGGTACGTGGGCGAGGGCACGGGTGGGACATGGGGTGAGGGCACGGGCGGGAACAGGGGTGAGGGCACGGTCCGGCTCACCCTCGCCGACCCCACGGGCGCGCCCGTCGCCACCGTCGACGCGCTCACCCTGCGGCCCCTGCGCACCGACCTGCTGGACGCCGCGGCCCGTTCGCCCCGCGCGGGCGGCCTCTACCGCGTCGACTGGGTACCCGCCCCCGCCCCGGCGCGTCCAGCCGATGCCACGGCAGAGGTGCTGATCGCCCCGGCCGGGACGAGCGCCGCCGAGACCCGCACGGCCGTCGCCGCCGTCCTCGACGCCCTGCGCGACCGGCTCGCCGACGATTCCCCCGGGGACACCCCGCTCGCCGTCCTCACCGGCACCGACCCGGCGGGGGCGGCGGTCGGGGGGCTGGTCCGGGCCGCCCAGTCGGAGCATCCCGGGCGGATCGTGCTGATCGAGGCCGACAGCGAGGCCGACAGCGAGGCCGGTATCGGGGTCGGGGGCGAGGTCGGGATCGGCGTCGGTGTCGGTGTCGGTGTCGGTGTCGGCGAGGAGCCCGACGCCGGGCGTCTCGCCGAAGCGCTGGCCATCGGGGAGCCGCACCTCGCTCTCCGCGACGGGGTCTGGCACGTGCCGCGACTCACCCGCGTCGGCACCGATTCCGTCGGTTCAGTTGATGCCGTCGATGTCGTCGATTCCCTGGACGCCGACGACGGCCTTCGCGGCATCGGCGGCACCGCGCACGACCCCGCCACCCCCGGCACCCCCGCCCCCCCCCCCCCCCCCCCCCCCCCCCGCCCCCGCCCCCACGAGCGTAGCCCCCGGTCCCAGCCCGGGATGCGAACGCC
>NZ_JBHYUG010000026.1:78378-89476 GCF_042749375.1 Streptomyces sp. NPDC059477
CTGCTCAGCAGACTGCTCGCGCAGCAGGACGCGCTGCTGCTGGTCCTGGTGCCGCACCGTCCTGCTCACCGGTGCCACCGGTGCCCTCGGTCAGATCCTCGCCCGGCATCTCGTCGCCGAGCACGGCGTCCGGCACCTGCTGCTGCTCAGCCGCAGCGGCGCCACCGACGCCCTGGCCGCCGAACTCACCGCACTGGGCGCCCAGGTGACGAGCGCCGCCTGCGATGTCGCCGACCGCGCCGCGCTCGCCGCCGTCCTGGACGCCGTACCCGAGGACCGGCCGCTGACCGCCGTGATCCACGCGGCCGGGGTGCTCGCCGACGGGGTGCTCACCTCCCTCACCCCCGAGCGGATCGACGCGGTGTTCCGCCCGAAGGTCGACGCCGCCTGGCATCTGCACGAACTCACCGCGGACCGGGACCTGTCGGCGTTCGTGCTGTTCTCGTCCTCCGCCGCCACTCTCGGCTCCCCGGGCCAGGCCAACTACGCCGCCGCCAACGCCTACCTCGACGCGCTCGCCGTCCACCGCCGTACCCTCGGCCTTCCCGCGCACTCGCTGGCCTGGGGCCTGTGGGCGCGGGCCGGCGGGATGACCGGCGACCTCGACGCGAACGACCTGACCCGGATCGCCCGCGGTGGCGTCGCCGCCCTGGAGACCGAGGAGGGCGTCGCCCTGTTCGACGCCGCCCTGCGCGCCGACCACCCGGCCGTGCTGCCGGTCAAGCTGGACCTGGCCGCCCTGCGCGCCCAGGGCGACACCCTCGCCCCGCTGTTCCGCGCGCTGGTGCCCGTACGACGGGCGGGCGCGGCCACCGGACAGGCCCCGGCCGCCGGTGCCGACGCCCTGCGGGAGCGGCTCGCCGCCCTCCTGGCGGCGGAACGCGAACCGTTCCTCACCGAACTCGTGCGCGGTCAGGTGGCGACCATCCTCGGCTACCGCTCCGCCCAGGACGTCGGCCGCACCCTCGCCTTCCGCGAACTCGGCTTCGACTCCCTCGCGGCCGTCGAACTGCGCAACCGGCTCACCGCCGCCACCGGCCTGCGACTGCCCGCAGGGCTGGTGTTCGACCACCCGACGCCGGCCGAACTCGCCCGCCATCTGCTCGCCGAACTCACCGGCACCCTCCCCGCGTCCGCCGCACCCGTCGCATCTCCGGCCGCCCGCCCGGCCGTGCGGGACGCCGCCGCCGGTGAACCCATCGCCGTCATCGGCATGGCCTGCCGCTTCCCCGGCGGCATCGGCTCGCCCGAGGACCTGTGGCGGATGGTGGCCGAAGGCCGCGACGCCGTCGGCGAGTTCCCCGCCGACCGGGGCTGGGACGTGGAGAACCTGTACGACCCCACCCTCGACCGGCCCGGCACCAGCTACACCCGCCACGGCGCCTTCCTGTACGACGCCGCCGACTTCGACCCGGCGTTCTTCGCCATGGACGACGAGGAGGCCCAGATCACCGACCCCCAGCAGCGGCTGCTGCTGGAGACCTCCTGGGAGGCGCTGGAGCGGGCCTGCGTCGACCCGGCCACCCTGCGCGGCTCCGACACCGGGGTGTTCGCGGGCGTCATGTACCACGACTACTTCGGCAGCTTCGGCTCCGGCAGTGTGGTGTCCGGCCGGGTCGCCTACACCCTCGGCCTGGAGGGCCCGACCCTGTCCGTCGACACGGCCTGCTCCTCCTCGCTGGTGGCCCTGCACCTGGCCGCGCAGGCGCTGCGCGACGGGGACTGCTCCCTGGCACTCGCGGGGGGCGTGAGCGTCATGGCGACGCCGGGCACCTTCGTGGAGTTCAGCAGGCACCGAGGGCTGTCCCGGGACGGCCGCTGCAAGCCCTTCGCGGACGCCGCCGACGGCACCGGCTTCGGCGAGGGCGCCGGTGTCCTGCTGCTGGAGCGGCTCTCCGACGCCCGCCGCAACGGCCGCCGCGTCCTCGCCGTGCTGCGCGGCACCGCCGTGGGCCAGGACGGCGCCTCCAACGGCATCAGCGCCCCCAGCGGCCCCGCCCAGCAGCGGGTCATCCGGCGCGCCCTGGAAGCGGCCGGGATTCCCGCCGCCGACGTCGACGTGGTGGAGGCGCACGGCACCGGCACCACCCTCGGCGACCCCATCGAGGCACAGGCGCTGATCGCCACGTACGGCGCCGAACACACCGAGGACCGGCCCCTGTGGCTCGGCTCGGTCAAGTCCAACCTGGGCCACACCCAGGCCGCCGCGGGGGTCGCGGGCGTCATCAAGATGGTCGAGGCGCTGCGCCACGAGACGCTCCCGGCGACCCTCGGCGTCGACGCGCCCACCCGGCACGTGGAGTGGGAGGGCGCGCACGTCCGGCTGCTCACCGAGTCCCGCCCCTGGCCGGATCCCGGCCGTCCGCGCCGCGCGGGCGTCTCCTCCTTCGGTATCTCGGGCACCAACGCCCATGTGATCGTCGAGGCGCCGCCCGCCGACGCGGAGGTCCTGCGGCCCGCTGACCAGCCCTCCGATCGGCCCGTTGGCATGGCTTCCGAGGTGGCAGCCTCCGGCAGGCCCGCCGATTCGCCCGCCGGTCCGCTGACCGGCGCGCCTGCGACGGACACGGTGCCGTGGCTGTTGTCCGGCCACACCCCGGGCGCCTTGCGCGCCCAGGCGGCCAAGCTCCTCGACCATCTGTCCGGGGCGTCGGACGCCGACGCGGGCGTCACCCCGGGCATCCCCCCGTCCCCCGACCCGCACCGAACAGACCGAATAGCCGGCGCACTGGCCCACACCCGCACCCGTCTCGCCCACCGTGCCGCAGTCCTCGGCCGTGACCGTGAGGAACTCACCGAGGGCCTCCGAGCCGTGGCGCTGGGCCATACCCCGCGCTCCGGGGTTCTCGGCACCGCCACCGACGGCCGGCTCGCCCTGCTCTTCAGCGGCCAGGGCTCCCAACTGCCCGGCATGGGCACCCGGCTCGCGGCGGCCTTCCCCGCCTTCGCCGACGCCTTCGACGAGGTCCGGGCCCATCTCGACCCGCTGCTCGATCGCCCCCTCGCCGAGGTGCTGGACTCCGCCGGACTGCTGGAGCGCACCGAGTACACCCAGCCCGCCCTGTTCGCCGTCGAAGTGGCCCTGTACCGGCTGCTGGAGTCCTTCGGGGTCCGGCCCGACCTGCTCGCCGGGCACTCCGTCGGCGAGTTCGCCGCCGCCCATGTGGCGGGCGTCCTCGGCCTCCAGGACGCCTGCACCCTCGTCGCCGCCCGCGGACGCCTGATGCAGGCACTGCCGGACGGCGGCGCCATGATCGCCGTACAGGCCACCGAGGCCGAGATCACGGCGCTGCTGACCGAAAGCGGCAGCGACCGCGACGGCGTCGGCATCGCCGCAGTCAACGGGCCCGCCTCCGTCGTCGTCTCCGGTCCCGCAGGGCCCGCCCGCGCCCTCGCCGCCCGCTTCGCCCGCACCAGGGAACTGGCCGTCAGCCACGCCTTCCACTCCGCGCTGATGGAACCGATGCTGGCGGAGTTCGGCGAGATCGCCGCGTCCCTGTCGTACGGCACCCTGGGCATCCCGCTGGTGTCCACCCTCACCGGCGCCCCCGCCGCCCCCGGCGAACTGTCCACCGCCGCCTACTGGGTGCGGCACGCCCGTGAGGCCGTCCGCTTCGCCGACGCCGTCACCGCCCTGCACCGGGCGGGCGCTCGCCACTTCGCCGAGGTCGGCCCCGGCGGCGCCCTGACGTCGGCGGCGCGTGAATGCCTGCCCGACGGGGCCGCTACCGTCGTACCGCTGCTGCGCAAGGACCGTGCGGAGACCGAGGCCCTGGTCACCGGGCTCGCCACGCTGCATGTGCACGGCACGGACGTCGACTGGACCGGACTGCTCCCGCACCGCGACGGCTGGGACCTGCCCACCTACGCCTTCCAGCGCACCCGGCACTGGATGACCGGCGACCTGGGCCTGCCGCGCCCGGCGGGCGATCACCCGCTGCTCGGTACCGCCGTCGAACTCGCCGGCACCGACGGCGTCCTGTACACCGGCCGGCTGTCCCTCGCCGAGCACCCGTGGCTCGCCGACCACCGGGTCGGGGGAGTGCCGCTGCTGCCCGGTACGGCCTTCGCCGAGATGGCGCTGACCGCCGGGGCCCGGACCGGCTGCGGCACGGTCGCGGAACTGACCGTCACCGAACCGCTGGTACTGCCCGAGGACGGATCCGTCCGCCTCCAGTGCACGGTAGGGGACGCCGACGCGAGCGGCGCCCGCACCTTCCGGGTGTACGCCGCCACGGCCGACGGCGACCCCTGGACCCCGCACGCCACCGCACTGCTGCGGCCCACCGAGGCCGACGCCTCCCGACCCGGCCCCGACCTCGCCGTCTGGCCACCGCCCGGCGCCGAACCGGTCGACCTGGACGGCGTGTACGAGCGGCTCGCCGCCCTCGGCGCCGAGTACGGGCCCCGCTTCCAGGGCCTGACCGCCGCCTGGCGACACGGCGACGAGGCGTACGCCGAGGTCGAGGTCCCCGCCGACGGCACCGCGTTCGCCCTGCACCCGGCGCTGTTCGACGCCGCCCTGCACACCATCGGGCTGCGCGCGGGCACCGAGGAACGCATGACGCTGCCCTTCGCCTGGACCGGCGTGGAGCTGTTCACGCGGGGCGCGACCGCCCTGCGGGTGCGGATCGCCCCGGCCGGGAGCGGCGCGGTGCGCGTCGAGGCCGCCGACGCGGCGGGCCGGCCGGTCGCACGGGTCGCCGCGCTGTCGCTGCGGGAGGTGGACCCGGAGCGGATCGCGGCGGCTGCCGCGGGCGGGCACGACGATCTGTTCGCCGTCGAGTGGGCACCCGTCGCGCTGTCCGCCGCCCCTCGCACCGGCCGGTGGACCGTCCTCGGCCCCGACGCCGCTGAACCGGCCGCCGCCCTCGCCGGTCAGGTCGCTGACGTCACCGTCGCCGCCGACCTGGAGCGGACCGGCGCCCCGGTGCCCGACACCCTTGTCCTCCCTCACTCCGGCGGACAGGACCCCGAGACGACCCGCGCGAACCTGCGCAACCTTCTCGAACAGGTCCAGTACTTCCTCACGGACGAGCGGTTCGCCGCCACCACCCTGGTGGTGACCACCCACGACGCGACCGGCCCCGTCGACCTCACCAGCCCTGGCGACCCCACCGACCTCTCCGCCCCCGGCGCCGCCGCCGCATGGGGCCTGATCCGCTCCGCCCAGAACGAACACCCCGGCCGCCTCGTCCTCGCCGACCTCGACGCCACCTCCTGGGCATCACTCCCCTCGGCCATCGCCTCCGGCGAACCCCAACTGGCCCTGCGCGACGGCACGATGAGCGTCCCCCGACTGGTACGCGCCCCGCGCCGGGCGGCACCCACCCTCACCCCCGTCGACTGGTCCGGCGGTGTCCTCATCACCGGCGGCACCGGAGCCCTCGGCCGGACGGTCGCCCGCCACCTCGTGACCGCGCACGGCGCCGAACGGCTGGTGCTGCTCAGCCGCAGCGGCCCCGACGCACCCGGCGCGGCCCAACTCACCGAGGAACTCACCGCGCTCGGCGCCCGGGTGAGCGTCGTCGCCTGCGACGCCGCCGACCACGCCGCGCTCGCCCACGTCCTGGACGCCCACCCGGTCTCCGCCGTCGTGCACACCGCGGGCGTCCTCGCCGACGCCGTACTGACCTCCCTCACCCCCGAACGGCTCGACGCGGTGCTGCGGCCCAAGCTGGACGCCGCCTGGCAGCTGCACGAACTGACCCGCGACCGGCCCCTGACGGCGTTCGTCCTGTTCTCCTCCGCCGCCGGACTGCTCGGTGCCCCCGGCCAGTCCGGCTACGCCGCCGCGAACACCTTCCTGGACGCCCTCGCCGCCCACCGCCGCGCGCACGGCCTGCCCGCGGTCTCGCTCGCCTGGGGCGCCTGGGCGGGCAGCGGCGGTATGGCCGACCGGCTCGGCGACACCGACACCCGCCGGATCGCCTCGGGCGGGATCCTCGCCCTCGACACCGAGGCCGGGCTCGCCCTCCTCGACACCGCGGTGGGCCGAGCCGAAGCCGTCCTGCTCCCGGCCCGCCTGGACCTCGCCCCGCGCGACAGCGCCCGCGTCGCACCCCTGCTGCGCTCCCTGGTACGCGCCCCCCGCCACTCCGCGCCCGCCGCGTCGACCGCGTCCTCGGCCCTGCGCCGCGAACTGGCCGCCCTGACCGGCGAGGAGCAGCGCGAACGGCTGCTGCGGCTGGTCCACGACGAGGCACGGGCGGTGCTCGGCCTCGACGGCTTCGACGCCGATCTGCCCTTCAAGGACCTCGGCTTCGACTCCCTGACCGCCGTCGAGTTCCGCAACCGGCTCAACGAGGCCACCGGACTGCGGCTGACCGCCACCCTCGTCTTCGACCACCCGACCCCGGCCGTGCTCACCGACCACCTCATCGGCGAACTCGCCCCGCCCGCCGGTCCCGGCCCGCGCGCCGAGGAGGACACCGTGCGGGCCGCGCTCGCCGCGATCCCGGTGGGACGGCTGCGCGAGGCCGGACTGCTGGACAGCCTGCTCGAACTGGCCGGACTGCGCACCGCACCCGAGCCGGACAACGACCGCGCGTCGATCGACGCGATGGACGCCGAGAGCCTGATCAGCATGGCGCTCGACGGTCTCGTCGGCGACGACGACACCCTCACGCCCGACGCCCCGTGACGAAGCCCGTGACGAATCCCGCGCCGCAGCCCGCCTACCCGCAGCCCGCGCCCGCAGCCCGTGACGAAGCCCGCGACAAGGAAGAGGACCATGGCCGAGTCCGAGAGCCCGGACACCAGGATGGTCGAGGCGTTGCGCGCCTCGCTCAAGGAGATCGAGCGGCTGCGGGAACGCAACCGCGCCCTGACCGCGGCGGCCCGCGAACCCATCGCGATCGTCGGCATGGCCTGCCGCTATCCGGGCGGCGTCCGTTCCCCCGAGGACCTGTGGCGCCTGGTCGCGGACGGCGCCGAGGGCATCACCGGCTTCCCCGACGACCGAGGCTGGGACCCTGACCTGTACGACCCGGCACCCGGCACACCCGGCCGCTCCGTCACCCGCGAGGGCGGATTCCTGCACGACGCGGGCGATTTCGACGCCGCGTTCTTCGGCATCGGCCCGCACGACGCCCTGGTGATGGACCCCCAGCAGCGGCTGCTGCTGGAGGGCTCCTGGGAGGCGCTGGAACACGCCGGTATCGACCCCGTCTCCCTGCGCGGCAGCCGTACCGGCGTCTACGCGGGCGTCATGTACCACGACTACTTCGGCAGCTTCGGATCAGGCAGCATCGTCTCCGGCCGCGTCGCCTACACCCTCGGCCTGGAGGGCCCCACCCTCTCCGTCGACACCGCCTGCTCCTCCTCCCTGGTGACCCTGCATCTGGCCGCGCAGGCGCTGCGCCAGGGCGAGTGCACCCTGGCGCTCGCCGGGGGAGTGACCGTGATGGCCTCTCCGGGCACCTATGTCGAGTTCAGCAGGCAAGGCGCTCTCTCCCCGGACGGGCGCTGCCGCTCCTTCGCCGACGACGCGTCCGGCACCGGCTTCTCCGAGGGCCTGGGCGTCCTGGTCCTGGAGCGGTTGTCGGATGCGCGGGCGCGGGGTCATCGGGTGTGGGCGGTGGTGCGGGGGAGTGCGGTGAATCAGGACGGTGCGTCGAACGGTCTGACGGCGCCGAATGGTCCTGCGCAGCAGCGGGTGATCCGTCAGGCGCTGGTGGCGGCGGGGTTGTCGGTGGGGGAGGTGGATGTGGTGGAGGCGCACGGTACGGGGACGACGTTGGGTGATCCGATCGAGGCGCAGGCGTTGCTGGCGACGTACGGGCAGGAGCGTGCGGAGCCGTTGTGGCTCGGTTCGGTGAAGTCGAACCTGGGTCACACGCAGGCCGCTGCCGGGGTGGCGGGGGTGATCAAGATGGTGATGGCGTTGCGCAACGGGGTTCTGCCCCGCACTCTGCATGTCGATGAGCCGTCGACGAAGGTCGATTGGGCGGCGGGCGGTGTGCGTCTGCTGACCGAGGAACAGCCCTGGCCGGTGACGGACCGCCCCCGCCGGGCGGGTATCTCCTCCTTCGGCATCAGCGGCACCAACGCCCATACGATCATCGAGGAGCCCCCCGCCTCGCCCGAACCCCCCGCCGACACCGACGCCCCGGCCACCATCTGGCCACTGTCGGCCCGTTCCGCGCAGGCACTCCCGGCGCAGGCGGAGCGGCTGCACGCGTACCTCCAGGACCGGCCCGCCCTGCACCCCGCCGCCGTCGCCCGCGCCCTGGGACGGCGAACCGCCTTCGACCACCGCGCGGCCGTCACCGGCACCGACCGCGACCAGCTCCTCACCGCCCTGCACGCCCTCGCCACCGGCACCCCCGCCCCGACGGCCACGACCGGCCGACGGCGCACCGGGACCCGTACGGCCTTCCTCTTCACCGGCCAGGGCGCCCAGCGGCTCGGCATGGGCCTTGAACTGCGCGCCCACTACCCGGTGTTCGCCGACGCCTTCGACGCGATCGACGCCCGGCTCGGCCTGGACCTGGCCGGGCTGCTCGCGGGCGACGACTCCGACGCCGTCCACCGCACGGGGCACGCGCAACCGGCGCTGTTCGCCTTCGAGGTGGCCCTGTTCCGGCTGCTGGAGTCCTTCGGTGTCCGCCCCGACCTGCTCGCCGGGCACTCCATCGGCGAACTCGCCGCCGCCCATGTGGCGGGCGTGCTCGACCTGGACGACGCCTGCGCCCTGGTCGCCGCCCGTGCCCGGCTGATGCAGGAGCTGCCGGAGGGCGGCGCGATGGTCGCCGTACAGGCGGGCGAGGACGAGGTACGGCCCCTGCTGGACGAGCGGGTCGCGCTCGCCGCGGTCAACGGCCCGGCCTCCGTGGTCCTCTCGGGGGAGGAGCCGGCCGTGCTCGCCGTCGCCGACCGGTTCGCGAGGACCAGGCGGCTCACCGTCTCGCACGCCTTCCACTCACCTCTGCTGGACGGCATGCTCGACGCGTTCCGGGCCGTCGCGGAGCGACTGACCTTCCACCGGCCGGGCATCCCGCTGGTGTCCACCCTCACCGGCCGCCTCGCCGACGGTACGGAGCTGTGCGACCCGGGCTACTGGGTGCGGCAGGTGCGCGGGACCGTCCGGTTCGCCGACGCCGTCACCGCCCTCGGCGAGCTGGGCGCGGGCCGCTTCGTGGAACTCGGCCCCGACGCGGTGCTGACCGGGCTCGCCCGCGACTGTGTGCCGGACGGCGACGGCGTCCTCGTCGCGCTCGGCCACCGCCACGGCGGCGAGCCCGCGACCCTGATGTCCGGCCTGGCCCGGCTGTACACCGACGGCCTCGCCCCCGAGTGGTCGGCACTCTTCCCCGGCACGGCCCGCGCCGACCTGCCCCCCTACGCGTTCCGGCCCGCCCGGTACTGGCTGAACGCGGACGCCGCCCTCACCACGGGCCCCGCCATCGCGGGCCCCCTTCCGGAGAGCACCCTCCCCGCGCCCGCCTCCCTGCGGCGCCAACTGGCCGCTGCCGCGCCCGCCGAGCAGGAGGCACTGCTGACCGAGCTGATCCGGGCGCGGACCGCCGCGATCCTCGGCCACCCGGACGTGGCGGCCGTCGAGCCCGACGCCGTGTTCCTGGAGATCGGCATCGACTCCGTCTCCGCGGCCGAACTCCGCGCCGCCCTCGGCAACGCCCTGGACAGCACCCTGCCGCCGGGTGCCGTCTTCGACCATCGCACCCCGGCCGCCCTCGCCGCCGGCCTGCGCGGTCACCTGGCCGACGGCCGCCGGGACGCGGCCGACCCCGCCGGGGATCTCGACTCGATCGGCGGCCTGGTGCGGCGCGCGGCGGCCGACGGGCGGATGCCCCAGGCCATCGCCCTGCTACGGACCGTCGCCGACATCCTCCCCGGCTTCTCGTCGCTCACTGAACTCACCGAGCACACCGAACTCACCGAGCACACCGAGCACACCGAACTCACCGAGCACGCCAAGCGCACCCAGCACGCCGAAGTCCGCGGTGTCACCGACCCGACCCGCCTAGCCACCGGCCCCGCCACCCCCCGCCTGATCTGCCTCCCCTCACCGATGGCGCTCGGCGGCGCCCATCAATTCGCCCGCTTCGCCCGGCACTTCCAGGGCCGCCGGGACGTCCTGGTGCCCCAGGTGCCCGGGTTCGGCCCCGGTGAGCCGCTGCCGTACACCGTGGACGCGGTGGTGGAGGTGATCGTCGAGGGCATCCGCCGGGCCTGCCCGGACGACGGGCGGCCGGGACCGTATCTGCTGCTCGGCTACTCCTCCGGCGGCCAGTTCGCCCATGCGGCGGCCGAGGTCATGGAGAAGGCCGGACGGCCTGCCGCGGGTGTGGTTCTGCTGGACACCTATCTGCCGGGCGACGAGGGCAAGGACGAGCTGTGGCGGCAACTGTTCGACGGGATGCTGGCCCGGGAGTCGTCCCTCGGCGGCTTCCCGACCGCCCGCCTCGCCGCCATGAGCCGCTACAGCGATCTGATCCAGCACTGCCCGCCGGGCGCGCTCTCCGCACCCGTGCTGTTCGTGCGGCCCGAGGACTCCTTCGCGACCGGCGCCGGTACCGAGGACTGGCGGGCGGAGTGGCCGGCCGCGCATGAAGCGGTCGACGTGCCCGGCACGCACTTCACGATCCTTGAGGAGCACGCGGCGGCCGTGGCGGCGGCCGTGGAGGCGTGGGCGGCGGGTCTGCCGGCCGGCTGACCCGACGGCGGAAAGCCCCAGCGAAACCGGTTGCGTGCCGGTGCGAGGTTCGGGCGGCGACGTGCCGCGGGGCGCGACGACCGCAGGGTTGTTCGCGCTCCGCGGCCTCGTCAATCAGCGGCTTCGCGAAAATGCGCCAACCAGGCGTCGATATCGCAGCGGATACTGTCCGGATCGACACCTAATTTCTCGGCGATTACATCGGCGGCCAATTCCGGCCGCCAGTCGCTCCACTGGAGCGCCAGCCACATCGTGGTACCGCGCGGGCCGCAGCTGTGCCGCTCGCCGGTCCGCCGGGAGACCAGCTCCAGATAGCCGTCGGGCCTTACACGCGCGGTCAGTTCATGATCGGGCCGCATCACCCCTCGCTCACCGCGGCCCATCCGGCGCTCCCTCGTGACCCGCGCGACTCCGGCCGTT
>NZ_JBHYUG010000026.1:89575-93435 GCF_042749375.1 Streptomyces sp. NPDC059477
CTTACACGCGCGGTCAGTTCATGATCGGGCCGCATCACCCCTCGCTCACCGCGGCCCATCCGGCGCTCCCTCGTGACCCGCGCGACTCCGGCCGTTTCCCGGGCATCGACTTCCCCTTCGTCGAGGCTTTTTCTCACGGTCAGACGGTACCGGCACAAAGCCCGTACGGCACTGGTGATAACCGGTCCCTGCCAAGGGGAGGAGAGTCCTGCGAAAACCCGCCCGAAACCCGCCGGAAATATCTCCACCGTCAGCCGAAAATCCACCCATCGAGGGGCGGAACCTGGCGCGCGGAGGTGGAGAAACCTCTACCTCGAACCGGCCTGACAATGCCAATGTGCCGCGGGCCCGCCCTTCCTAATCTGGTGCCCGGACATCGCGTCCTCGTCCCTCTTCGCCCCTCCACACCGCGTCCCCACCGCGTCACCCCACAGGGAGAGCCCCAGTGCACACATCTCAGGACCTCCGCCAGGCGGAGGCGGTACGGCTGGACGCCGTGTCGAAGACCTACGGCAGGGGCGACAGCCAGGTGACCGCGCTGCGCGGGCTCACCATGACGTTCGCCGACGGCACCTTCACCGCCGTGATGGGCCCCTCCGGATCCGGCAAGAGCACCTTCCTGCACTGCGCGGCGGGCCTGGTGGCGCCCACCTCCGGCAAGGTCACCGTGGGCGGCACCGATCTGGCCGGGCTCGACGACACCGCGCTGACCAAGCTGCGCCGCAGCCGCATCGGCTTCATCTTCCAGTCCTTCAACCTGCTGCCCGCGCTGACCGTCATGCAGAACATCACCCTGCCGCTGCAACTGGCCGGACAGCGCCCCGACAAGACCGTCATCCGCGATGTCGTGCGGCGCGTCGGACTCGGCGAGCGGCTCGGCCATCTGCCCGCCCAGCTCTCCGGCGGCCAGCAGCAGCGCGTCGCCATCGCCCGCGCCCTGGTCACCCGCCCCGCCGTCGTCTTCGCCGACGAGCCCACCGGTGCCCTCGACACCCGTACCGCCGGCGCCGTGCTCGCCCTGCTGCGCGAGTCCGTCGACATCGCGGGCCAGACCCTGGTCATGGTCACCCACGACCCGGTCGCCGCCTCCTACGCCGACCGGGTCGTCTTCCTCGCCGACGGCGCCCCGGCCGGGGAACTGCGCAGGCCCACGGCCGAAGCCGTCGCCGCCCGGATGACCCGGCTCGGCGCCTGGGACGACGAGACCGGCCGCACGAGCGCGCCGCAGCACTCCGGAGGCCGGTTCTGATGTGGCGTCTGGCCCTGCGCACCCTGAAGTTCCGCCGCACGAGCTTCGTCGCGACCTTCCTCGCCATGTTCCTCGGCGCCGCCATCGTCATCGGCTGCGGCGGCCTGATGGAGACCGGCGTCCGCATGGCGGCCGACCCGCAGCGCCTGGCGGGCGCCCCGGTCGTCGTCACCGGCGAGCAGACCTACGACTCCGCCGCGCTGACCGAGCGCCACCGCATCGACCCCGGCCTGGTGGACGAGGTCGCCGCGGTGGACGGCGTACGCGAGGCGGTCGGCGATGTGTCGGTCCCGGCCACCGTCCTGAAGGACGGCGAGCCCGTCACCGGCGACACCGCCACCTCCGGGCACGGCTGGGACGCCGCCGCGCTCACCCCCTATACCCTCGCCGCCGGGACCTCCCCCGTCACCGGCGGCGAGGTCGTCCTCGACGCGGACCTCGCCGAAGCGGCGGGCGCCCGCCCCGGGTCCACGGTCGACATCGTCGTCCAGGGCACCACCCGCCGGTACGAGGTGACCGGCGTCGCCGAACAGCGCGGCGACCGCAACCCCGACCCCGCCGTGTTCTTCAGCGACGCCGAGGCCCGCGCCCTGGCCGGCGGCCGGATCGACTCCATCGGCGTGCTGCCCGTGGCCGGCACCGACGCCGCCACCGTCGCCGACGCGGTGCGCTCGGCCGTCGGCGACCGTGCCGAGGTCCTCACCGGAGCACAGCGTGGCCTGGCCGAACTGCCCGGCACCCTCTCCAGCCGGCGCACCGTCGTCATCCTCTCGGCGGTCTTCGGCAGCTCGGTCGTCCTCATCGTCATGTTCGGCGTCGCCTCCACCCTCGGCCTCTCCCTTCAGCAGCGGGTCCGTGAGATGGCCCTGCTGCGCGCCGTCGGCTCCACCCAGAAGCAGCTGCGCCGGATGATCCTGACCGAGACGGCCGTGCTGTCGGTGGCGTCCGTGGCCCTGGCCCTGCTGCCCGGACAGGCCATCGGACGGCTGCTGTTCGGCGTGCTCACCGACAGCGGTGTGGTGTCGCCCGCCATCGTCTACCACGCGGGCTGGGTCCCGATGGCCGTCGGCGCCGTCGTGACCGTGCTGGCCGCCGCCCTGGCCACCCGCTTCGCCGGGCGCGGGGCCGCCCGCACCGAACCGGTCGCCGCGCTCGCCGAAGTCACCGCGGGCACCCGCTGGTTCAGCGTGCCGCGCCTGCTGCTCGCCCTGTTCTTCCTCGCCAACGGCATCGGGCTCGCCGTCGCCACGGTCACCGTCATGGAGAACGGCCCCACCCTCGCCAGCACCGCGGGCCCGGCCTCCGTCCTGTTCTGCATCGGCCTCGCCCTGCTCGCCCCCGGCATCACCAAGGCCATGGTCGCGCTGCTGCGGCTGCCCGTACGCGCCCTGTCCGGCCTCTCCGGACAGCTCGCGCTGCGCAACGCCGCCACGGCGAACGTCCGCATGGCGGGCGCCGTCGCCCCGATCGTCCTGCTCATCGGCATCGCCACCGGCACCCTGTACATGCAGTCCACCGAGGACGCCGTCTCGCGCACCTCCTACGACCGCAACATCCTCGCCCAGTACGTCCTCGACTCCACCACCGGCGGATTCGCCCCCGGCGTCGTGGACCAGGTCCGCGCCACGCCCGGCGTGAGCGCCGCCGCCGAGTTCGTCACCGCCAGGGGCTTCGTGGACCGCCCCGGCGGCCCCGCCGACACCGACCTGCGCGGCATCTCCGCCGACGGCGCCGCCCAGAGCCTCGACCTGCCCCTCGTCGCCGGCTCCCTCGCCGACCTGACCGGGGACACCGTGGCCCTGTCCGACAAGAAGGCCGAGGAGTACGGGGTGGGCGTCGGCGACCGGCTGCCGATGCACCTCGGCGACGGCACCGCCGTACGCCCCACCGTCGTCGCCCTCTACACCGACAACCCCCAGCAGCAGTACCTCACCCTGCCCGCCGCCACCCTCGCCGCCCACACCGCCGAAGGGCTGCCGGGGCAGATCCTGGTGAGCACCGCGCCCGGCGAAGAGACGGCGACGCACGACCGGCTCGCGGCCCTCGCCGCCCAGGTGCCCGGCACCGAACTCGACGACAGTTCCTCGCTGGCCGGCCGCAACGACCAGATCCAGCAGATCCTGGTCTCCGCCAACTACACCATCGTCGCCATGATCGTCGGCTATGCCGCGATCACCGTGGTGAACACCCTGGTGGCCGTCACCCGCAAACGCGGCGCGGAGTTCGGCCTCCAGCGGCTCACCGGCGCCACCCGCGCCCAGGTGCTCGGCATGCTGAGCGTCGAGGGCGTGCTGATCGCGGTCGTCGCCACCGTCCTGGGCACCCTCGCCGCGGCGACCACGATCGTCCCGTACAGCCTGGTCAAGAGCGACTCCTATCTGCCCCAGGGATCCATCGGCGTGTATCTCGCCATCGTCGGCGGGTCGCTGCTGCTGGTGTTCGCCGCGACCCTGCTGCCCTCGTGGCGCGGTATGCGCGAACCGGCCGTGGAGACGGTGAAGTCCGCGTGAACGACCTGCTGACCGGGTTGCCCCCGCTCACCCCCCGGCGGGGCGGCCCCGCCCCCGCCCGCGGGTACCGGGGGGGCGCGCCATGGGACCCCGAGGGGGGT